>CAYZQX010000017.1:0-22675 GCA_964480615.1 uncultured Chitinophagales bacterium
CTCTGGCTTGTGGCTGTCGGCGCATCCATTCGCGTTCCGTCCTCAATAGGCTTTTGGCCTTGTCAATCTCTTGAATTTTATTGTATTCACGCTCGGCTTTTTTCTCTAAGAAATAGGAATAATTTCCCTTGTACTTGTAAGTATTCCCATCAGCTAACTCAATGATCTCATTGGTCACATTATCGAGGAAATAACGATCGTGTGTAACCATTATCGTGGTGGTGGTCGATTTCGATAAGTGTTTTTCGAGCCACTCAATCATTTCCACATCTAGGTGGTTGGTGGGCTCATCGAGTATATACAAGTCTGGATCAAGGATAAGGATAGCTGCTAGGGCAATACGTTTTTGCTGTCCACCAGAGAGCTGGGCTACTGGCTGATCGAGGTTGGTAATTTTAAACCTAGAGAGGACTTCTTTCACCCTCGCCTCCACATCCCAAGCCTGCATTTGATCGAGCTTTACAATCAATTTTTCCAGTTGATCTTTATCTTCCTGCCGATTGTGCATTTGCAATCTCAATACGCAGTTTTCATATTCACGTATCAGGTCCAGCTTGGGAATACCCGAATAAAAAAGGGCATTGCCTACGGTTGCACCAGGCTGAAACTCAGGGTCTTGGGATAAAAAACCAATTGTGATATCAGGATGGCGCTCCACTTTACCGCTATCCGCTGTGTCGAGGCCAGCTAATATTCTCAATAGAGTGGACTTGCCCGTTCCATTGCGTGCTATGAGTGCTATCTTTTGTCCTTTATTAGCGGAAATGCTAATATTTTGAAAAAGAATCTTCTCACCATACAATCGAGTAAGATTATCAGAAAGTAAAAAATTCATTAGGGGGCGAAATTAACCATATTTAGGAGGAAAAGCTGAATATTTTAGGCATAATCTTTCGATTAAGGGCCTTTAGGGATAAGAAAAATAGTTGCAAAACTTATTTTAATTCTACCTTTGCGGGAATTTTTTTATATGTTGAATCTTATTCTATTCGGTCCTCCTGGTAGTGGCAAAGGAACTCAGGCACTTATTCTTACTAAGGAATATGACCTAAAGCATATTTCCACTGGCGATCTGCTACGTGCGGAGCTCAATGCACAGACACCACTAGGTATAGAAGCCAAAAAATTTATGGATGCTGGTGAACTTGTACCTGACTCCGTTGTAATAGGAATGATCGCTAATGTATTAGTAGAATATTCCAGCCAGGTAAATGGCTTTATATTCGATGGATTTCCTCGTACAGTAGCACAGGCAGAAGCATTAGACGCCTTAATGGATCAGCACCAGTTGAGTATTGAGCGCGTACTAAGCCTCCACGTGTCCGAAGAAGAACTTACCCAGCGTATATTGGAGAGGGGCAAAACCTCGGGCCGATCTGATGACCGCGATGAAGAAACCGTGCGCCGCAGAGTACAGGAATATGAGAACAAGACCGCTCCTGTAGCTTCCTACTATGAATCACAAGGCAAGTTGGTAAATATCGCAGGAGAAGGAGCTATCGCTGAAATTACAGAATTGCTCTGTGCTGCAATATCAAGCTAGTGCCTGTCAGTTGCCTAGGCATATTTCTAAAAGCAATATAAGGTATTCATTATCTTAAGAGGGTATGCGTGGCATATAAAGCATTGCAGGGTAGTGTATTAAATAAAATGTAACTTGTGTAAGGCCTTTCATTTCTATACATTCCTTATAAAACGCCCTATAAGCTAACCCTCCTTGTATTTTCATTCATTAATTGATACAACCTATTAGTTCGCACAGTACTCTTAGAAAAGATTTGAGATAGGTCTGATTAAATTTAGTGGCAATAGCTAGTAGCTTCTAAGCAAATTATGGCAAGAATTTAGATTCCTATGCTTTATATTAAATGTAATTTTAAGCATTAGTCAATTATAAAAAAATCCCGTGTAACCGTATAGCTTTAATTCATAGAGCTTGCTGAAAATTAACTGGCAATAAAAATAAAAACTATTGCCATAATGCTGAAACACACAAGTATAATAAAGAGGTTCAGGAATGTGATGATCATTAGGCTCAAAAATAATTGATAGTCTCAATTATGAAAAATATTGCAGTATAGTTGTGCTTCAAATTTCATATTCAATTTTTCTAACAATAGCAAAAAAAAACGAAAACATACAACGTGGAGTTTATTAGTGACATCTCTAAAACAAAGACCTTATTAGATGCATTGAGCAGTCAAGGCAAGACCATCGGATTCGTACCTACAATGGGTGCGCTGCACGAAGGACATATTTCACTCATAGAACTGGCAAAGGTTAAGAGCGATTATGTAGTGTGCAGCATTTTTGTAAATCCCACTCAGTTCAATGAAAAGAGTGATTATGAAAAATATCCCAACACCTTAGAAGCTGATAGAAAAATGTTAGAAGCTGCTGGTTGTAACCTCTTATTTGCCCCTAGTCTTGATGCTATATATCCAGCAGGTGTGATAAGAAAAACGCCATTTGATTACAGCCCACTTGATAAGGTAATGGAGGCCACACATCGTCCTGGTCATTTTGATGGTATGGCGCAAATCGTAAAAATCTTATTAGAAATTGTGCGTCCACAGTTCTTATTTATGGGTCAAAAAGATTTTCAACAACAACTGATTGTGAAAAAATTAGTGAAGTGGATGAATATCGATACCCAAGTCATTACTTGCCCCATCATACGCGAAGCCAATGGCTTAGCAATGAGCTCCCGCAATAGAAGACTGAGTGCCGAACAGCGTGCTGAAGCTGGCATAATTTCCAAGGCACTCTTTAGTACCGCAGCAGCATTAGAGAATTTAGCAAGAGCAGGTGTCTCAAAAAATGAAGAAAATAAAGCTGATGCTGAATTAATGATAATGGGAAAACAAATTGAAGAACTAGAGTCAGTAGCTGAAAAACTAATAACAGAGTCGGGCAATATAAAACTTGAATATTTCGAAATAGCTGATATTGAAAATCTCAATAGACTGCGCAAGATAAAATTACCCGATTCAATTGTAATATGCACTGCCGTGCGTATGGGTGAGATAAGACTTATAGATAATGTGATGGTGAACTTAAACCAATGACCCATAACTATAAGTGATTGAATTAGCAATAATAAAATTAACAAAACCAAGTTAGTAATAATAGATAATGAGCATGAAGCAAAAACATATTATTAATGTCTTAAAATTTATTTTATTTTTTGGGCTGGGATTATTTTTATTGTGGTTTTCTCTGCGCAATATCACAACTGATCAGTGGGCTGAAATTAAAAATTCATTCAGCAATTTAAGAGTTGAATGGCTATTATTTTCTGGATTTTTAGGTTTGTGTTCCCACTTAAGTCGCGCTGCAAGATGGCAGTCCCTACTAGCGACATTCGATCACAAGCCATCGTATATCAACACGTTTTTTGCATTGATGATCGGATATTTTGGCAACATGGTGTTTCCACGCTTAGGAGAGGCCGCCCGTTGTGCCATCATTAACCGCTATGAAAAAATTAGCATTGATAAAGTAGTAGGAACAGTAATCGTAGATCGCGCCCTAGACTTGCTCACATTAGCATTGTTATTAATAATTACACTTACTTGGCAATATGAGTTGATAGGTGATTATTTTATGACTAAGATATGGCCCTCAATAACTGGCAAACTCAATGGATTAATAAGTGTAAATGGGCTAGTATTCCTGCTCGTAATTGGTCTTTTAGGTATATTATTCTATTCATTAAGACATAAGCTAGGTGGTATCTATAATACCTTTAAAAATATCGCAACAAGCTTTGCACAAGGATTATTATCAGTTAGAAAAGTAAAAAATTTACCGCTGTTCATAGCACATAGCATATTTATTTGGGCTATGTATTTAGCGATGATCTATGTATGTTTTTATTCCGTCGATTTTACTGGTGATTTAGGGCCTAATGTGGCACTTGCCATCCTAGTCTTAGGTACCTTTGGTATGATCGCCACACCAGGCGGAATAGGTGCTTATCCAGCCTTAGTAGCTGTGGTCTTAGGGCTATATGGCAAACCTTACAACCTATCTATAGGATTCGGTACCATGATATGGGGGCTACAGTATATGCTGACCATTATAGTTGGATTTATATGTGTAGTAGGAATGCCCATAATCAATAATAACAAAAATAAAAATGAATCTTTCCACGCTGGTAGCTCACAAACTAATAGCCCTTGAACCGTTGATAAAACAAGTGGCTTATTGGAAATACAAAGGTGACAAAATTGTATTTACCAATGGATGTTTTGATGTTTTTCACCCTGGACATCTACACTTACTCAAGCAAGCCTCCCTGCTGGGAAATAAATTGATAATAGGACTCAATAATGACGCCTCCATACAAAGGCTCAAGGGATTAAGCCGTCCCTTATTCAATGAGATTCAAAGAGCTGACTTATTGTGTAATTTAAGTATTGTAGATGCAGTGGTATTATACCAAGAAGATACTCCTCTACATATTATCAATGCCCTATTACCTAATTTTTTAGTAAAAGGAGGTGATTATAAAGCTGAAGAAATAGTAGGTTACAATGAGACAATTAAAGCGGGTGGACAAGTGGTCATCATTCCTACTCTAATAGGCTATTCAAGCACAAAACTTATCAATGTGAATTAGCGTCACAATCATCTATTAAACACTTGGATGCAGCAATTAAAATTGTACCTCAAGTAAGAGATAGCACTTCAAAGATCCTTTATAATATCGAATTTAATCTTTCTACAAGCTGCACATAAAATAACTTCTTAATGAAAAAAATATTAGTGTGTAAATAAAACAATATGGCGATGCCTAAAGGCCCGGGTTACTTGCGAATTTTTTATTTTTCATCGGCAACAAGAATCTGCGCTATCGCTTTTTCACGATTCAAGATTCACGATTTTCGATTTACGAGACTGAATTTTATTGCAGTAACTGAACTAAGCCTAGCGTCCAATATCTAGTGTCCAGCGTCTAGTTATACCAACTGCACTTAGTCTAGTGTCCAGAGTCTAGTTAAAGCGATAGGGATAGCAGTGGATATCCTTTTAGGAGGCTATATGTATGTAGTGACTTTATGGGTGGTACCTATCTATGTAGTATGTATTGAATACAATGCTTGACCATCTTAGCCTCCTAAAAGATAGGAACAAATAGCCCGGGCCTTTAGGCATCGCCACAATGAAAATGGTTTTAAATTACAATTCAATCTCTAATCCTATTTTTACTATGAGGTATTTGGCAAGTAAGCAATTGCTATTTTAATTTTATCCATCATTTAGCTCTTTATCTTTAGGTTTAATTACGAACAATGGTTTGGCATTGCCAAGTGGTATGAAGTGGCTTATAAAATTCGTATTGATTGATTGCAAGAAAATAAGATTGCGCACCATAGCGGATAACAATAAAATAACGAGGAAATAAACCACACTCATCACAAATTAGCCAAACTTATTAACAAACAATTCTATGCACATACAGTGTCCTAGTGCTTATCAAAAAAAAGATAGCTATCTTTATATTGCACTAAATAATTGTATTATGTATATCAAGTCTATGAGGTTAATATTGCCTATTTTCGCAATGCTACTTTTAGTAGTTAGTAGTTGCAAGGAAGACAATGATCAATTGTCATGTAGTATGGACAATTTAGAGGCTGATCCCAGTGGCAACTGGTATAAGGGGGATATGCATGTACATGCTTCAGGGGCTAGCAATGATACCGATGGTGTAACAACCCCTGAGCTAATAAAAGCCAAAGCGCTAGCACATCATTTAGATTTTATCGTATTAACCGATCACAGCAATAGTACGGGTTCTGATACTGACACGACGTATGAGGATCCATTGCTATTCAATAAGGGATCGGAATTTCCCTATTGGATGACAGCTGCTGAGCTTACTGATCCAGGCTCATTTATTATGGTCGATGGCAATGAGATAAGTCCGCGTACCACTGAGCAGTCCATCTATAGCCCCACTGGACATATAGGTTGTATCCCTATGAATCTAGAATCATTTGACACTTCATACGTATTTGTAGACCGTCCTATGGGTACAGTTACTGGTGGTAATGCCTTGCAACAGTCGATCGATGCTGGCTGTTTTTCAGTGATCAATCACCCTTATTCTCCGCTGCCTTATCTCCGCTATGACTGGACTTCCATGGATTACGATGCACTAGAGATATGGAATGGCACTATTGGTTATGATGGAGGGGACGAATCGGCACGGATAACATGGATTTGTGATTTACTAGCTGGCAAGTCCACAGTTCCTATTGCTGCAAGCGATTGTCATAGAAGTTATATCACAGCTCCAGGAAGTGGTTTTGACCCTGCCTTAGGCTATCCTGCCACTTATATATTTGCTGACGAACTTAGCTGGGATAAGCTGGTTACTGGACTACAAGCAGGGATGGTGGCACTAGGAGAAGGGGAAAGTTTTCTGCGTATTGATGGCTATAACGATCAAGGCTGTAGAGCAGAAGACAGCAATATGAAACATATACGTCTCAGGGGCAAGGCAGATATTGCTTTATTAGAAGGCACAAAGGTATTGCTCACACATACCAGCAGTTGCAGCGATAATAGACCAGCTTCACAACCTGGTCCTTCAGTAATTGAAGATACCCTTTATATACAAGCACTTGTTTCAGGCAACTCCTTTGACTATTTAGTCTCATTGGAAAACCTCGAGTCTGGTGTCTATACAGCTAGATTTGGCGCCAATAATTTAGCTGGAAATTATTTGGCCTTTAGCCGTGCAATTGTAATACCGTAATGTATTGATTGCTGACTATTAGTTAGCCATCAATCAAGTGAAATTCAACATAAAGAAAATATTTACAACCATCTTTTACAAGCAAGAATTTATTATAAACAATACAATGCCTAGTATTGCATTGAACCTTAATAATAATCATAGTGAAATATTATTAATACAGTTAATCTGTAACTTTAACTATTATACTGTATCAGCTAATATAATCTCAGGTTATTAGATTCATTATTGATTTTTATATCCCTTAATATTCAAGATATGTATCAGCGTGCTATTGGACCTAAGCTAAGATTCTTATTGCTAATTAGCAGTAATAAAGTCGCTATTAACGCGGACTTGAACCAGAGATTTGTATTAGAATAGTTTTCATTTTTTCTTTTTTAATATTTTATTCATTGGTTCTATGCTAGTATTATTCTTGTGGAGGAAAACACCTTTGGCCTACTTAAAGTTTGATTCATTAACTAGTTATACATCGCTAAAATGTTTTTACAAGTACTAACATATAATTGCACTAAATAGTGGGTCGATTGCGCTAATTTAATGGATGGCATATAGCAATGGCATAGAAGGGCTCGCATCAAGTTGTAATGAGGTAATCTGCATTTGTAAAAAATAGTAGCCATCCTTTATCTCATTAGGCACATAGATCATTTCAGTAATCGTGGCGTTGTATCGCGTATTATGGGGATATTCCCAAAAATTGTGATGTGCAGCTAATCGTCCACCATCCTCTTCTCTATCTATAGATGGAAGGTCTATGAGCAAGTGTTGTATATGATGATCAACTAACCATTGTGCAGCATTTGCATCCATATAAGTAGGATTTGTACCACTATAATGTTGCTTTAGCTTATCACTTGTATTAGGCAAGGTTCTTATAATCAGTGCAGTTACATCGGGTTCTATATCACCAGCAAGTAACTCAAGGTGACTTGAATTAATAATCTTATCGCCATTGTCACTAAGTGTGGGATATAAGGTAATGAGCAATGCCTTGTAAAAAAATTGCTTCAAGCAGTCCGTTAGCACGACAACTTCTTTAGCAATATGACCTACACATTCGGTATGGGTCCCATTGCCGTGAGGATTGAACATTACGTTTTTAAAATTGACTGGTCCGCCCTTGCTGGTATCGCCTATGAAGTCGCCTGAGCGTACTGCCTCTATCTGTAGGAATGGGGCATAAAAAGCATTGGCTTGATGATAACCATCGTGCAATGGGATACTGATATCTAATGGCTTGGAGAGATCAATATGATAGGTCTGCCCTTGCATATTTATTATAACTTGCATTGTTTTATTCCTTAGTTATGACAAAAATACAATCTATTTTTTCACCATTGAGATTAATCAAATCTTTTGGGTATGCAATTCATGGAATTTATCTTTTATTTAAAGGAACGATCAATGCTCGGATACACTTTCTTGCCGTAGGTGTTACAAGTATAGCTGGTTTTTATTTCGCTATTACCAATCTTGAATGGCTGGCTATTCTTATATGTTTTGCAATGGTATTATCCACTGAGGCGATCAATACCGCGATAGAAAAACTATGCGATAAAATAAATCCTACATTCGATAACAATATTAAAGAAATAAAGGACCTTAGCGCAGGTGCGGTATTAATCACAGCCATTATAAGCGTGATTATAGGTATTCTTATTTTTTGGCCATATATGGCTGTCCTTATGCACTAGGATTAGGACACATTATAAGAATATCTTAATAGCCATTGAGTCATCGTATTCTTATGCTATTATCCCTTATACTCTCCGTAAATTGCCCTTAGTGTATCAGCTATTTCACCTAATGTACACAATTGCTCTACTGCATGTATTACTGTGGGCATTATATTCTCACCATTTTTTGCAGCATTACTTATAGACAGTAATGCTTGATTGGCTTTAGCACTATCACGTTCATTTTTCAATGCCTGCAATTTTTTGGTTTGTATGGAGCGGATGCTATCATCGATTTTGAGTAATGGAATATCATTTTTTTCAGTCTCTAAAAATTTATTGACCCCTACGATTATCTTTTCGTTTTTTTCTATTTGTTTTTGATATTCATAGCTCGCATTTGCAATTTCATTTTGTATATAATGATTCTCAATTGCTCTCACTGCACCACCCATTTCCTCTATCTTGTCGATGTATTCTTTGGCTTTTCGTTCAATCTCATTAGTGAGGTATTCCACATAATAGGAGCCCCCTAAGGGATCCACTGTGGCGGTAAGCCCTGACTCATTCCCTATTATTTGCTGGGTACGCAAGGCAGTCTTAGCGGCTTCAGCAGTGGGCAGGGAGAGTGCTTCATCATAGCCATTAGTGTGTAGGGATTGTGTGCCACCTAGTACTGCTGCCATGGCCTGTACGGTTACACGGCTAATGTTATTGAGCGGCTGTTGAGCAGTGAGTGTGCTGCCACCTGTTTGCGCGTGGAATCTCAGCATTTTAGCCTTAGGATCAGTAGCACCCATCTCGGTAGTTATATCAGCCCACATTTTCCTAGCAGCTCTAAACTTAGCAACCTCTTCAAAAAAATCATTATGCGCATTGAAGAAAAAGCTCAATCGCTTGCCAAATACATTGATATCCAATCCCTTATCGAGTGCCGCTTTTAGATAGGCCTTTCCATTGGCCAGGGTAAATGCTAATTCCTGAACTGCTGTACTCCCAGCTTCGCGGATATGATACCCTGATATAGAGATCGTATTCCACAAGGGCAATTCCTTGCTGCAGTACTCAAATATATCGGTAATAATCTTCATTGAAGGCTGAGGTGGATATATATAAGTACCACGTGCTGCATATTCCTTTAGGATGTCATTCTGAATAGTACCGCTGATCTTGTGCAAGTCGGCACCTTGTTTTTTAGCAACTGCTACGTAAAGGGCAAGTAGTATATATCCAGTAGCATTGATGGTCATAGAGGTAGAAATGTTTTCTAAACTAATGCCATCAAAGAGCAGTTCCATATCTCTTAAGGAATCGATCGCTACACCTACTTTCCCTACTTCACCTTCGGATAAGGGATGGTCAGAGTCATAGCCTATTTGTGTGGGCAAGTCAAATGCTACACTGAGGCCAGTAGTACCCTGAGAGAGTAAATATTTATAGCGTTTATTAGACTCTTCAGCCGTTGAAAATCCCGCATACTGGCGCATGGTCCAGTGACGCTCTCTATACATTTCAGGATGTATGCCTCTGGTGTAAGGGAATACACCTGCATCAGGCCACTTGCCATCGAACTGCTCATATATTCTTTCTATGGGAATACCCGATCCGTTTTGGTTTTTGTCCTGCTTGCTCATGATTTAGGATTTATGAATTATAACACTTGCTGTACTTCACCTTTTAACACCCTAAGTGCTGTCTCCGTGGGATAGCTTTCAGTATATGCGATATAGGAGGTTATGATCGCCCTAGCGAGATCGCCAGCGCCTGCTTCAGGAGGTAGTTTTAATGCTGCATTGTTAATGAGTGTAATGGTTTCCTGTACGGCAGATTTTACGAGTATCCATGCCTCCTCTGACACATAGAGCTGCTGAGCGAGATTGTGCTCAAGCTCTGTACGTATTTGAATAATAAGGGCGTACTGAAACTCTGGCGCAGTCATATTTTCTTCCCTGATTCTTGTAATTATAGCAGGTGGGCTAATACGTTCCATTAGCAATACCAATCGCTCGTAAGCCTGTATCTTTAAGGGAAAGCTGTGTTTGCTATCTTTAGCATGCAGCTCTAATCGCTTGGTAAGGAGAAATCCATCCACCAGTTTTTTTATTAAAAAATAGGCCGTTGCTAATACTAAGCTTGCTGGAATGCTAATCTTGAGAATATCGACAATGAGGGACCACATAATGAAATTGGGTTTTATGGATTGTGTATGAAAAAAGACTAAAAAAAAAGAGCTATACTTTAGGTATAACTCTTTTTGTGGTCCCACCTGGGCTCGAACCAGGGACCCCCTGATTATGAGTCAGGTGCTCTAACCGGCTGAGCTATAGGACCAAACCGGGCTGCAAATATAGCATTATTGGATTATTATCTCCAAATAAAATTCTATTATTTTTTCCCCTACCAGATATTAACCTTACTCTTAGGCCTCTTCATCATCTTCTTCTGACGCTTCATCCTCCTCGAAAATTGAGATTGGAGTAAGCATGGGTAAATTAATCCATGCCTCTTCCGCTTTGCTAATGCTAAAAAATCCCAAAACACCACCTTCTGCACGTGCTATATGCTGCGCAAATGATACCAAGCCCTTGTATAAATAACCAGCTACTCGCTGGTCTAATTTGGCTAATATGTCATTCAATTTTTCTAATCTAACTGAAATCTCCGCATTTCTCGATGCTGGATCCTTCGGCAACTCCGCAACTAAGTTTTGGATGTGGTAAACGAATGTTTTTTCGGCTTGCTCATAAAATTCCAACAACAATTCTTTTTCATTATAGCTGCGTATGTGCACTATCTTTTCTCCATAAGATACCTCTTGATCAGTTAAATCGTCCTCCACTGCACCTATTAAAATGGTTATCAATGGCAAGGATTGTAATAAAAAGTCCAACTCCTCTCCTGTTAAATTTTCAAGATATTTTATTTGTATTGACATGCTAAAATTATTTTGGCCACAAAAATACAATTTTTTTATTGGTATTTATATTTATACCTCGCATTCTGTAACACTACACAATCTATCAGTCACTCAGAAGGAAGTGTTTTTTCTTAATGAAATTATGGTAAAACTATTATTTAGTATTAGTAGCAATAATTAATTCCAACTTCTAAAAAATCTCCTATCCTCATTTTACTATGGAATGGTGCTCATAAAATCACAAACTAAATTTAACAAGTAAGATGTTGGTTATATGTACTAAACAAAAGTTGCCAAATAAGGTGAAATGCTTTGATATACCCTTGATACAGCGCACTAAATAAAAAGCATAGAATAATACTATGTCACCAGATAAATTATCCACTTAAAATAACCTATATGTGGTGGAGATAAGGTGCATATAGTTCACTGGAAGGCAATCCCTGAACTTTTGGGGTATTATGAATCATTTCAGCGGACTTCAATATAGCCTGTCGCAATTCAAAAAACCGAAATTGTGAATCGAAGCAAAGCACGTCATTTTTATATCAGATGAAAGCCTGCCTGCCCTGTACTAAACCCAACTGATCCAAAGGTCAGAATCCAAAAACACCCAATTACTGTCCCTCAAGCTGGAGAAAAACTTTATAGGTTTCCGGGGGACTTCCCTATCGTGAATACAACTTGAAAGAGCAATATGTAGGAGAGATTAATTTATGTTCGCAATGCTAAAATATTAAAGATATACCTAAAAATGTTTTCATATCCGCTGCGCAAACACTAGATAAATTAACTAGTTCGGAGTTATTTAACAACCCTAATATAGGGCTTACTAAAAACTATAAGTATGCGATTATGGCGATGCCTGCGGCCCGGGCTGCTCCAGGCTACACTACGTTTCGGTCTTATTCACTGACTCTTTTTTGGTTCTATATATATAAACTACTGCCTATATCAACATAACTTACCTAAAAAATCAGTGTTGAGCGTCAGTGAATAAGACTAAACCATTCCGCATCCCTATCGCGAACACAATCCGAAAAAACAATTTCTATGAGACGACATTTCTTATGTATGATGCCAGTTTTTTATGGAAACCCATAAAACTGTGTGAATATCCATTGCACTTATAATGGCTAGAACTTATTACAATAAAAGATTTCAGAGTTGTTTAGCTAGCCCTAGATAACTAAAAAAAATCTCCTGATTTTATAGGTGTGCCAAAATTTGAGTGTCCATCGAATAATGAGGGCTTTTTTTAGGCTTATTATGTCCAAATAGTTAGCCTTTTATGGAATGTTTCAAATATGTATAAAAAAAATGTAATGAAGTGACGAATCTAGAGATTATTAAGCAATTAAATATAAAGATTTATTCACATATTAAAAGAATGGCAAAGAAATTGTTTATAATTTGGAAGAAATATTCATTTATTAATATAAATAATTAAATTAGCTGTTTATGAGAAAAGTATTTATCGTTCTAATTTTAATACTTAACCAAGTCCTTACGGCACAAGTTACAGGTGTCGTATTCAGAGATTTTGATGGAGATGGTATTAAAGGTGTTACAGAACCCTTTGTAGCTGGCGTAGAGGTCAGCGTTTATGACGTAGCAGGGGCTTTATGTGGATCTGCCACCACCTCTCATTTTGGTTTGACAAACTATTCGGTCTCTGGATGTTCTGGACCAGTAAGGGTAGAGTTTGTGATACCGCCTACTGCTTGCGAAGCGACTGAATTGGATTATGGAGGTCTCAGTGGCCAAGTTCATGGAACCAGTGTTCAATTTTTAAGCGATGGGTCTAATGGGATAGCAAATTTTGCACTTTCGAACTCGGGAGACTATGTTACCCCTGCCACCCAATCACCGCTAATGTTTGTAACACATTTATTAAATGGTGATCCTTTAGCGGCAGGATCAGCAGTTGCTAGTTCGGGTGCAATCTATTCACTTCCTTACACAGCATCAGGAACCACACCCAATGAAACCACAGTTGCTACAGCTGGACAATTAGGATCAGTATGGGGATTAGCTTATTCGCGTCACGCAAATCAATTGTTTTCATCCGCTGTACTGCGACGACATGCTGGTCTAGGGCCATTAGGTATTGGGGGGATTTACTTAGTTAATCCTTCGACTAATAGCGTTGTGAATTTTGCAAATTTAGATGCGTTAGGATTTAATACAAATGGTACAGGTGCTTATAACCCAATTTCAGCAGGCTCAATTGTGACTTTTACTGATGTAGTTGGTTCTAATACGGATAGAGGCCTACCTCCCGTATTAAATATTGCTTCTAGGGATGTAGCTGCACTGGAACAGATCGGTAAGGTAGGTATTGGTGACATTGACTTATCTGAAGATGGTAGATTTTTATTTTGTGTCAATTTATATGATAAAAAGTTATACAAAATAGATTTGCAAAATGCTGCCAATCCAGTTCCACCTACCGCTGCAAATATTACTTCGTATCCAATCCCAGATCCAGCATGTAGTGGCGGTAGCTATCGTCCCTGGGCATTGAAAGTATATAATGGAATGGTTTACGTAGGTGTAATATGTGATGCTCAAACATCCCAATTAAAGACTGATCTAAGTGCTAGCATTTATCGTTTTGACTTAAGTACGAATACATTTACTGGTTCTATATTAGATTTTTCTTTGGGAGACTTTGATAAAGGTGAAGTATCAGACTTTACGAGTGTAAGTGTTAAAGGCTGGTATCCTTGGGTAAATGATTTTAGTGTTTTAAGAAGTGGAAGTAATACAACAGAATATCCACAACCGATCCTAAGTGATATAGAATTCGATAATGATGGTAGTATAATTATGGGATTTATAGACCGAGCAGCTATGCAGTTTGGATGGTATAATTATAATGTAGATGCAACCGATAATCAATTATATATTGGATTTAGTGGTGGAGATATATTAAGGGCCTATAATACAGGACTTTGTACGTTTGAATTAGAATCTAATGGAAAGGAAGGACCATCGAGCCCTAAACCTGCTACGGGAGGTGCTAATAATAACCAAGGTCCAGGAGGTGGAGAATTTTACCATCAAGAATCAACAGGCACTTTTGGGCACTATGAACTTAGCCAAGGCGGATTGGCTATGGTAAAAGGGTCGGATCTTATTGTACACTCTATGTATGACCCCAATCAGTTTGACTCTTATGGGTTACAGTGGTTGAGTAATAGTAATGGAACTGAAGTTCAGGCTTATGAAATAAATTTTACAGGTAATAATGGCAATACGCCTAATGATGGTACTTTTTCTAAAGCTAGTAGTTTAGGTGATTTAGAATTCATAGGTGCATTACCGCCATTAGAAGTTGGAAATAGGGTGTGGGAAGATACCGATGGTGATGGCATTCAAGATCCCAATGAGCCTGCCCTAGATGGAGTTGTTGTAGAATTATATGATGTGACCAATGGTAACGCCTTAGTAGGTTCTGCAACTACAGCTAATGGAGGGCAGTATTATTTCGGAGGCAGTGGAAATGTGAACATGTTAACTGGTAATTTGTTGTTTGGAAATAATTATGAATTAAGAATTGCCATTACAAGTGCTGATGCAGCTTCTGCAAACGCTTTAACATCTATTACATTGACTGATCAAGGGACAGATTTGCATGATTCAGATGGAACTTTATCAGGTACAAATGCTGTCAAAACATTTACAACTGGTAGTGCGGGAGAAAACGATCACTCCTTTGACTTTGGATTTAGGGCTGTTATTTGTTCACTCACACCTCCAGCCATAGCAGTAACCAATAATATATGTCCATCTAATACAGGATCATTTGATATCATAACCGATTGTGCTGCAGGTTCACATATAGAATACAGTACTGATGGAGGTACAGGTTGGAGTACAACGGTTCCTACCTGGGCCGATGGTGTGAGTGTCATCGCTCGATGTATTGATGATGTTGACGTAACATGTTTTAGCACAGCTACGGATCCTCCTGTAGTTGCGACATTGACACCCTGTACAGGTTGTTCTATTACAGTGGAAGTTTCTGGAAACACACCAAGCGCAGCTTGTGACCCAGCACAACCAGGAAAGTATATTCTAACAGTGCATATTACCTATTCAGGATTACCTGGAACTGATTTAGATGTTAATGGAATTGTAGTAACCACAGATGGAAGTGGAGATCAGATATTTAATATTCCCGGGTATAATGCTGATGGTTTAGTGCATGATATTGTCGTAACTGCAGTAGGAGATCCTACATGTAGTTTTACTGGAGTCAACGCTTATACTGCTCCTTCATTAGCAACTTGTAATGCGACAGATAATCCTTGTGAAAATCCAGTATGTAACCCTGTTCCAACTTACTCCGTTTGTGACAATGGTTCTTCATCCCAAACATTATCAGTGGACCCTTCAATTACAGATATTATATGGTACAACTCGGCAGGGACAATTGTAGGAACTGGTAACAATCTTATTGTGGATATTACGACTGAAGGAATGCAAGATGGTACAGAATGTTTTTATTCTAAATCACTTGTAGTAGGTGGGTGCTATACAGGTTCCTGTTGTCCAGTAATTATTAACACGACTACTTGCTGCCCTTCACCAAACTGTAGTGTGATCACCGTAATACCAAACGATTAAACGATAGAAAAGTAATACCTCATATTTAAAATTTTTAGATGACCGCATTGCTTTGATAGTGATGCGGTTTTTTTATTTTATCAATTGTAATAGGATTATATTATGGAGTTGATGACTATTTATATAAATCTTGTTTATATGGGAAGTTTTTGTGAGACTTGCTACACTATTCAGAAAATAATTATTAGAAAGTATTATAATTATTGTGAGCTCTAAGTTTATGAACAAGTATTAATAGGTTACAGTAAAAATAGCTTATTATAAATGTAGAATGGCATCTATTACAAATTGCTTCTTCAAGTAGTATTCGCGATAGGGATATGTAGGGTTTAGTCTTCTAAGCGGGGATGGCTGTAGGTGGCTGTGTATCCCCGCTTAGAAGACCGCAGCGCCAGCGTAGCCCGTAATAGCCCGGGCCTGCTCCCTGAGCGCAGTACAGGGTAATCCCTGTACGAAGTCGAAGGGCAGGCATCGCCCTATATTAATTAATGTAGAGTTATTGACTATGTCTTTTTGATAATTCGTGAGAAATGATAAGCTCATAGCCCAACACCATCTCTTGATTATTAATGCTACGACTACAATAATCGATTGTTGTATATTCTATGACTAGGACACACTCATGCCTGGCTGAGTATCATTATGGGGTTGCAAAAATTTTAGTTTACCATCTGTATCTTCGGCCATTAAGATCATTCCATTGCTCTCCACACCTCGCAGCATACGCGGTGCAAGATTGCACAATACCGTTACTGTGTTTCCCACAATTTCAGATGGACTAAAATGTTCAGCTATGCCTGACACAATGGTTCGCTGTTCAAATCCTAGATCCACTGTGAGTTTTAATAGTTTATTGGCTTTTGGAATAGGTTCGGCAGCTAGGATGCGACCTATGCGAATATCCATCTTTGCAAAATCATCGTATTGAATAAGCTCCTTTACAGGATTATAAAGAACAACATTTTCACCACTAACTGATTCCTGTGAAGCATTATTAGTCGCTATTTTATCTTGCAGTTTAGCTAATTGCAAAGCGATCGCTTCATCATCAATTTTGGCTACTAATAATTCAGGCTTACACAGTTTATGATTGGGCTCTAACAGCCAGTTAAACTGCTCCGTATTATCCGCCCTATACCAGTGCATATTGCTGACTGGCACATTGAATAGTGCTTGTATTTTTTTTGCAGTAAATGGCAGGAAGGGCTCCATCATTATACTCAAATGTGCGGCTAGCTGAGCAGCTCCGTACAACACATCAGCAGCAGCCTGAGGACTTTCTTTGATTTTTTTCCAAGGCTCGTGATCAGCCAAAAATTTATTACCCACACTGCTCAACTGCATAATATGTTGAAGTGCTGACTTGAACATATAATCCTCTAAGTTGTGACTAATAGTTTTATAGGCTTGTATGATAGCGCTTGATAGAGGCTCTAATGATACCTGATGATGATAACTAGGCAGTTGTCCATCATAGAACTTATCAATTAAGACTAGCACACGATTAATGAAGTTTCCTATATTAGCTACCAGCTCGCTGTTATTTTTCTCCTGAAACTCTTTCCAGCTAAAGTCGCTGTCTTTATTTTCAGGCATATTTTGGGTGAGGTAATAGCGGAGTGCATCTTCATAACCAGGGAAGTCAGCGATAAAATCATTGAGCCACACTGTCCAGCCACGTGAGGTACTCATCTTATCCCCTTCAAGGTTTAAAAACTGGTTAGCAGGCACATTGTCAGGCAATATATAGCCGCCGTGCGCCTTGAGCATAGCTGGAAACATAAGACAATGAAAAACGATATTGTCCTTGCCTATGAAATGGATTAAACTGGTATCTTCATCACACCACCACCGCTGCCAGTCCTGGCCATTATTTTGACACCACTCAATGGTATTAGAGATATAGCCTATAGGCGCATCGAACCACACATATAAAACCTTGCCCTCAGCCCCTTCCACAGGAACTTTAATGCCCCAGTCCAAATCTCTGGTGATGGCGCGTGGTTGTAAGCCTCCATCGAGCCAGCTTTTACACTGTCCCATCACATGTGACCTCCAGTGTTGATTTTTATAGGGATCTTGTATGAGCCACTGCTCCAGCCAAGTTTGGTATTGGTCAAGTGGAAAATACCAATGCGTCGTTTTTTTCAGTACCAGCGGAGCACCACTCAAATTGCTGTGTGGATTAATTAGCTCATTAGGATTGAGTGTGGATCCACATTTTTCACATTGATCGCCATAGGCATTCGGATTAGAACATTTAGGACAAGTACCTGTAATGTAACGATCCGCTAAAAACTGATTAGCCGTTTCATCATAATATTGATCGCTTTCTTGCTCTATAAACTGTCCAGCATCGTACATTTTTCTAAAAAACTGAGAGGCGGTCTGATGGTGTATGGGGGAGCTGGTACGGCCATAATGATCAAAACTTATTCCTATAGCATCGAAACTCGTCTTTATTATCGCGTGGTAGCGATCCACGATGTCCTGTGGACTTAATTGTTCACGTGCAGCCGCGATGGTTATAGGCACACCATGCTCATCAGAGCCGCATATATACAGCACATTATCATTTCCATATCTCATCCTCGCATACCTTGCATATATATCAGCAGGCAAGTAAGCACCCGCTAAATGCCCGATGTGTACTGGTCCATTGGTATAAGGTAATGCCGAAGTAATTAAAACTCGCTTTTTATTCATAGCCATAAATTCTAGCAGACTAGGCACAAAGGTAGGATAAAAAGATCCAAAATATAATAATTCAACATTGGAACATCAAAAGCATTGGTAATCTTAATTGCCTAAGTCCCCAATTAACTACACGAATTGAAAAATTGTGTATGGGGTATATAATGTAGCTTCCGTATTCAATCCTATATCTAAGAAACCAATGAAAGGTGGAATTTAGCATCCATTCCCTACGCATACAAATGAATGATAATGAGCGCTCCAGACCTAAGTGATGATTCTCCTAATTACATGTTCTAAATGAGAAACCAAGTATTACTTCATTTCTGAAATGAGTAGCGTTCTTTCCAAGTAATGGTTATACAATAGCCAATTAGGGAAAGGTGCTTATCAATTGTCTTTGTATAGTTTAGCCAACCGTTAACCAACCTCCAATTTCTATTAAAGGAGCTTTTTTAATAATACTATTTGTCCTAAATGGTAGGCATCATGTTGAATTATGCCTTGTATATGTTCGTAATAGGTCATATCATTTACTGGATATTTTTTTTCATAATCCTCAGATTTAATTTGCGCTAATAATTCTATCCATTGTGCTTGTGAGTAAGCTAAATTATTAATAGTATCTTGCCAGGCTTGAGGGGTAGGCTCTTTTATTTCGTAGAAATAATTGTTAGCTGTGGACTTGATTACTTTGCCCTGAATTCTTTGAAGCACATTTAGTCTCCAGTCAATTATATGGTTGGTTATTTCCCATATCGAATTACAATTGTTTAGTACCTTTTTAGCCGCCTGATCTGCAGTAAGATTGGAAAGGGTATCTACAATATTCACATCAATCCAAGGGTTTGAATTATATAGTTTATTAAATAAACTAACTATCCTTACAGGTTCGTTCATATATAACTAATTTACTATTTTTTAAATGCTGCTTATCACAATTACGCTAACAATCTAATTTATCAAAAACATAT
This sequence comes from uncultured Chitinophagales bacterium, assembly GCA_964480615.1. Classification (GTDB taxonomy): domain Bacteria; phylum Bacteroidota; class Bacteroidia; order Chitinophagales; family UBA2359; genus CAYZQX01. The sequence continues at coordinate 19,672 of CAYZQX010000017.1, forward strand.
TATTGCTATAAAAAGTAGTTGGATACCTACATCACAAATTTACTATAATTATTTGATTCCTTCTTATGCAAGGTTATACGGAATGACACATAATAAATCAAATTCAAATAAAAAGATACACGAATTAGCGTGTGTAGTATCAAAGAATTTTTTTTATATTCTAATAAAAATAATATAACCGTCATTTTTTCCACTCCTATAATTACCTCCTAATCATACTCTAATTCGACAATCTCCTCAACGGCAATTAAATTTACGATAGGACAAAATCCATTGCAATTGTTATTCTTTTTCTTGATAAATTGTATCCAGTAGGTCGTACCGCTATTATTATACGCCTATTGATGTTATTATTGATTTAAATATTAAAATGAGCCTTCTGAAACGAGGCTCATTACATCGAAATGAATAGCCATTGGTGATTTTATACCCATGTAATCACTAGGTATGATTGGCAATCCCCATAGCATAATTCTATAATTTTTCGCTTTAACTTTCTATATGTAATTTTAGGCCTTAATGTATATTGAATATTAGCGGATGAAAATATATATGTATCGAGTAATTTTATTACTCTTAGTCAGTTTAGCCTGTCTTATGGCGAGTGCCCAGTCACTCAATCCCTATTTTGCGGATTCACTTTTTCAAAATGGTCAATATGCCAAGGCCTTATCTTACTATGAAATACTAATCAATGAAAAGCACAATACCATTGATAATTATCACCGTGCAGCACTGTGTTACCACTATCAAAAAATGTATAAGTCGGCATTGCCATACTATGAAAAAGCAATCGAGCTCGGTCATGATCCCAATGTATATTATAATTATGCCTGTGCCCTCACACAAACCGATGATTTTCCTAAGGCGATGATTATGCTCCATAAGGCTGTAGATTATGGATTCGACAACTATGAGTATATACAAAAAGATGAGGAATTAATTCCCCTGCATGATTTTAATGAGTTTGTAATGTTATGGGATCGTGTCAAGGAAAATGCCAATCCTTGTACCTATAATCCCGCCTACAGAGAATTGGATTTTATTTTAGGCAAATGGGATATACACAGTCCTGGTGGTGAACTATTAGGCTACACTTCAATCGTATCCGTGCTGGACGGCTGTGCAATAGAAGAGTCCGCAATCCGACTAACTGGCCACGAATATCAGTCTAATTTTACTAAGACATCCGCCAATGGATTATGGCAGGTTACAATGAGCGATAACCAGGGAGTAACTAAGATATATACTCAATCCTACAAGAATAGGGACGAACTTAGTTTGAACTATACCTCCGATAGTCAGCGCAATATAAAACAGGAAAAATTGCACTATACTAAACTGGCCAATGGGCACCTACAGCTCACCTATTATGAATCGAATGATCAAGGCAAGACTTGGCTGACCATGCAATCATTGATATACAAGAAAGCCACTGAGCAAGCTAGCAAGGATTATATTAACCATCAGTTGGCTAAGGGGAAACAGTATTGGCTAGTCCTACTCAAGCAGGGACGGCAATCTGAAGATAGTGAAGCCACCCAGCAAGTACAAGCGACACATCTCCAGTATTTATTTACCCAGCACCTAATGGGCAAATTTCCCATATTTGGCCCAGTTACAAGCGAAGACTCTGATCTTAAAGGCATCACCATTATCGATGTGGCCACTCGTGAGGAGGCAGAACAGGTGATAATGACTGAGCCATTGGTCACAAGCGGCATACTGCGCTATGAAATATATCCTTGGTTTAGTATCCCGAGATTTTATTTGCCCTAGTAAAATAATTTTAACAATTACTAAACCTCTTACTCTCAATTTCGTCAAATTGAAGTAATTTTCCCCTTCAAATATTTTTTAAGGTAATGACACCAGAAATTGATTCCATTTTTGATAAGTCTCGTAAGGCTATGAACGGTGCTATAGAGCACTATGAGAAAGAATTGAGTAAGATCAGAGCAGGCAAGGCAAGCACTAATATACTGGATGATGTAAAAGTTGATTATTATGGCACTCCTACACCTATAGGCCAGGTGGCTAATATCTCAACGCCTGATGCTAGGACTATCAACATTAAACCATGGGAGCGCAAAATTATTGGAGATATTGAAAAAGCTATTTTTGCGGCTAATATAGGTCTCACACCACAGAATGATGGTGAAAATATCCGCTTAAACTTCCCACCACTCACTGAGGAGCGCCGCAAAGACCTCGTGAAACAGGCCAAGGCGGAAGCTGAACATGCCCGAGTTGCTATCCGCAATACCCGCAAGCACAGCAATGACCACATCAAAGCTGAGGGCAAGAATGGTGTTTCCGAAGACATGATAAAAGCATCGGAGGAAGAGCTCGACAAGGTGACCAAGAGTTTTATCGAAAAAATCGATAAGATCATCGCAATCAAGGAAAAAGAAATTCTTACCGTATAAGCGCAATTGCATAACAATATCCACAGCTTTGATTGCTAGGCTATTTGCCTGTTTTATATTCCAATTTTGGGCGAACCCCTTTTAGTTTCGCTGACTCACTAAAAGGGTCGGGCTATTACAGGCTGCGCTATCGCTTCGGTCTTATGTTCATACAGCCAAGGAACATAAGACTAAACCTTTCATATCCCTTTCGCGATCTATACAGCAGCGAGTAATCTTAGAAAAGCCAGCTAGGTGCTGTGCTATAATTCATAAAGCCTCCATTAGTGATGGCTATGAATATTATCTTTGTAAATCTGACAACCCTTAAACAATGAATTAACGCAGAAAAACTTGCACTATTGATAATAAAATCGGATTTTGGATTTATTCATATTGGATAATGGGCACTGGACATAGTGCAGTGGAGGTAACTAGAAACTGGAAATTAGACATTGGATAATAGACGCTAGACTTATTGTAGTTTCTACATCTAGCCTTAGGATCGTAAACCCTAAATCTTGAATCATTAATCGTTAAAAAAGACCGAGTAGGCAAGCGGGAATCTCACCCGCAAGCCTCTCACAGAACCGTAC
>CAYZQX010000018.1:0-22623 GCA_964480615.1 uncultured Chitinophagales bacterium
CGCCACCACAGCACAAACCCCTCCTATCCCTATCGCTTTTTCACGATTCAAGATTTTCGATTACCGATTTACGATACTGAATTTTATTGCAGTAACTTAACTAAGTCTAGTGTCCATTATCCAGTTTCCAGGGTCTTGTTCAAGCGATTTACGATTCACGATTTTGGATTTACGATAATACAATAATGAGTTCAATTCTTCGGGGCTTTACAGCGTATATATTTATAAAACTAGAAATAACTAATTAAAGTCTAGAGTTTAGTTAAACTGATTCAAGATTTACGATTCCCGATTTACGACACTGAATTTTTATCACAAGAGATTTTAGTCTAGCCTTCAATATCTAGTGTCGAATTTCTATGAAACAATTTTGGATTTATTATATTGATGTTTGATTCAAAAACTGCTCTGAGTCTAGTGTCCATTATCCAGTGTCCAGTGTCTGTTCTCCAGTGTCCATTATCTAGTGTCCAGAGTCTAGTTCAAGCGATTTATGATCTTGAATTTGGTCGCAACAACTGCACTAAATCCAGCGTCCATTAACTAGTTACACCAACTGCACTAGGTCCATTGACTATTAATTGAATTACGATCAGGATGTTTGTGGCAGTAACTACATAAAGTCTATTGTCCATCATCAGCGTCCAGTGTCTAGTTAAAGCGATAGGGATAGCAGTGGATATCCTTGTAGGAGGCTTAATGTCTTCATTAGATTGAATGATTGTAAGATTACCAGTATTATATAAAAGAATTTTGGAATCGTACGACGCAAGCCTCCTAAAAGATAGGAGATAAATCGAGCCACCAAATTAAATAATATTACAAAAATGGTGGCGATAATCCTGGCTCACCAAAAGAAAATAAAAAGCCAGAAATAGCCCGGGCCTGTAAGGCATCGCCATGATCAAATTCTATTTAGTTATTACTCAAGCCGTAATGATTGTAAAATCATTATACCTAAAATGTTACACCCACCTGATAAATCAATGGGGATCCATAAAGCGATTTGTCTTTCTTGTATAATATATCATAGAGGAGTTCTATGTAAGCCCCGCCTGAGCCTATTCTTTGATGATACCCTGCGCCTATAGGCAACCTATTCACATTGCGGTAGCTATCACTCAAAAGGCTATTGCCTAGGGCTCTTAGATATTGGTATTGACCAGTTACAAATAGACTATTGAATGGATAGTAGCGCGCCCTAGCTGAAGCACCTAATTGATGAAGACTATATCCATTAGAGGCAATAAAATTATAACTAGGTCCTGCACTGGGAACAAACTTATCCGTGATGCGATACCCAATCATCGGTGAAAACTGAAAAAATCCGCCTGAATTACCAGAGCCACTGCCGAATGATCCAGAAATATTCGGTTCTATTACAATTTTTTCTTTATCGAACTTGCCTGTGTTTTCAGTCGATTTTTCCGCCGTCTTATTTTGAGGCTTATTAATTTCTCTTCTTTGGGCAACGAGGTTGTGAGTAGTTGCCATAGTGATAATAAGTAAGTAAGCGATGATATTTTTCATTGCCCAAAATTAGAATAGTATTTTCACATATTGCCAAAAAAAATTGCTGAATCACCATTTATTTAACCCGTAACTCAGTACCCAATCGACTATATAAATTCCGATCGCCAAAATTCTATGTATTTTCGCACTACAATATCCAATATGTTAGAGCAATTCTTACAATTATTACACAATCCTAAGACTTTCCTTGAAAATTTTGCACAGCAATATCCCATGCTCATTTATGTTGTGGTATTTATGATAATCTTCATAGAAACTGGACTCGTTTTTTTTCCATTTTTACCTGGTGATAGTTTAATTTTTGCCCTTGGTGTTATGGCTGCGGTAGGCAAGATGAACCCTTTTATTGTTTTTGGATTGCTCTTCACGGCTGCCGTTTTAGGCAATATTTTAAATAATTTCATAGGCCGCAAGGCAGGTGATGTCATTATCAAAGGCGGTTACATAAAACAACATCACCTTACCAAAACACACGATTATTTTGAAAAATATGGCAGCATAACCATCGTTTATGCTCGTTTTTTACCTTTTGTAAGAACCTTCGCACCATTTGTTGCTGGGGTAGCTAAGATGCCACACAGCGTTTTTCATATATACAATGTAATAGGAGCCTTTCTCTGGACTGGGTTGTTTTTTATCATCGGCTACTTATTAGGCAATGTGGAATATGTACAAAACAATTTTTCAACCATCGTTTTATTCATAATTGTTTCTACTGGATTGTTTGCGATTGTTCCCATAGCAAGACATTATTTTAAGCGGAATACTAATTAATTAATATATCTATAGATCCTATTGTTCTAGCTAGTTATCTTCTAGAGCAAATTTTTGGGCATATCATTTTCCATTCTTTTATACAGGATTATCTTAGTCCAAATATTATCAATTTTTGATTATTGATAATTGTTTCAATATTTAACTATATTTAGGAAAAAATTTGGGGTCTATGCGAGCATACGTTTTTCGTTCATTATTAGTTTTATTATTGCCTTATTTGGCTTTTTCGCAAAGCGATAATTCAACTAATTCCGATGCTTTAATGCTTCGTCAAATATATGATAAGTCACTTACGAAAAGTGAATGTTATGAAGACTTGCGCTACTTGTGTAAGCAAATAGGTGGGCGGCTAAGTGGCTCTGAAGGATTGGAAAAAGCCATAACCTGGGCTCAATCGAAATTGGTGGGCATCGCCGATACAGTTTACTTACAGGAGGTCTCCGTTCCTCATTGGTTTAGAGGTGAAGAGACTGCCATTTTTACCGATAGTTATGATTCCGCTGAAAGACTAACTATATGCGCACTAGGAGGATCGGTTGGTACTAATGGTAAAACGCTCACTGGAAAAATTATTGAAGTGCGGGGATTAGCAGAGCTCGCTGAATTGCCCGCTGACTCTATTAAGGGACGTTTCGTTTTTTATAATCGCCCTATGGATCCTAAACTGATTGACACATTTGAATCTTATGGAGGTTGTGTGGATCAGCGTTCTAGCGGGGCAGCGGAAGCAGCTCAATATGGGGCTATTGGGGTTATCGTGCGATCAATGTCACATAAAAAAGATGACAATCCCCATACAGGGGTGCAGCGCTACAAGGAAGGTGTAACAAAAATTCCTGCCGCCGCCATAAGTGTGGAGGATGCAGAATGGCTTAGCAATCAACTATTAGGCGAACCACAAGGTACACTCTCCTTAAAAATGGATTGCTGGGAATTACCCGATAAACCATCCTACAATGTGATCGCGGAAATCAAAGGCAAAACTGACCCTAACACTTTCATCGCTGTAGGTGGACATCTCGACAGTTGGGATAACAATGAAGGTGCGCATGATGATGGTGCTGGAGTAGTACAAAGTATGGAAATGCTCAGATTAATTAAAAAACTAAAAATTAACAATCGCAATACTATAAGATGTGTACTCTTTACCAATGAAGAAAATGGTGCTCGTGGTGCGATAGAATATGCTAGGTCGATTAGAGAATTACAACAAACGCATATAGCAGCTATAGAGTCCGATCGCGGAGGATTCACTCCTAGAGGATTTAGCCTTGAAGCGATTGCTAAAAAAGAAGGATCCGCACTTGATCGCATGGTCAGTTGGTCAGATCTATTCAAACCTTATGGTGTACATCATTTTGTAAAAGGACCAAGTGGTGTCGATGTTTCAAAGCTCAAAGATCAAGGGGTTGTATGCATAGGCTTCGTACCTGATTCGCAAAGATATTTTGATCATCACCATGCTAGGTCTGATGTGTTTGAAGCAGTCAATAAAAGAGAGTTAGAACTAGGAGCTGCTACTATTACAGCACTTGTATATTTGATCGACAAGTATGGATTAGATTATTCTCCTAAGACTGCTGAATAATTCAATTGCCTAATGAATCTAGTAACCTATACTGATCAATAGGTGTGGAGTATGGGATGACTATCCCACTTGACCTAGGAATTGTTCAACAACTTGAAAATGGGGGCTTAGGAAGATGCATAAGTCCCAGGTTGCTTGTGTGAGTTTATTGTTTTTTATCTGCCTCAAGAACCCGCTCCATTACTTGGTTTTGCCTTATAATCCTCACCCCTAAAGTTAGTCTGCATCACACAACAGTTAGTAAGGCTTGCCCAATAACAGCGAAATCTTTTAGCATAACAGATTTTAGAATATGTAAGTGTAATAGAAACACACCACAATTACTGCGTTTTAGTAAAAAAGCTTGCATCATAAATATAAAATGTCGTTTCTTACATAGTGCCCCTTCAAGTTGTATTCGCGATAAGGATGCGGAATGGTTTAGTCTTATTCACTAACTCCTATCACTGATGTCCTTAGGTAAACTGCATCGTTATTAACAGTAGATTATATATAGAGCAATAAAAAGGGGTTAGTGAATAAGACCGAAACGCAGTGTAGCCTGAAGCAGCCTGGGCCTGTAAGGCATCGCCCAAAATTTCACTATTTGGAGTAATTAAGTATTCCCAAAATAGGCTATGATGCGCATTTATCTTGTATAATAATTCTATTTTATGGTAAAATATTTTCAGGGCATCTTAAGGCCTTTAGTCCAAGATACAATTCTATGATCCACATGAACATCAATGGAAGCTAGCATTGAAAATTCTGGATTAATAAGCCATTTATAGCAGTGAATTGCCAAACTAATTTTAACGCAATCCAAGAGTAATAAGACTTAAAATGCCTAAAAACGAGGACAATACAATCGGCTAGGTGGTTCGCGGAATGAACCTACATGGGATATGGATAGCTCAAATCCATTTCTGGTGTTTGAAAATTGTGACAACTCTCCTATATCTAAATCATAATTAAGCATCATACGCACCCTACTCATTTCAAAACCCACTAATGCTATGATGCTGCCTGTGGTTCTATACCACAGCCCGCCAAATACCCCCATACTGCTCTTATTATCTTCACTTGGCTCTTCCATAAAGTAGCCAACGTTCGCACCAAGGACAGCCTCATTTGTTTTTTTAGTCATTGTAAACATGGCAGCTGGATATATGTGAATAGGACTTAAATTCACATCAGAGGTGTAATGCACTACAGGACGATAACCCAATTGATTGTTTCCACCATTATTGTCGGTGAAATAAAAGGATTCTAATGGCCTATTGATGTGCTGGAGCGAAAATCCAACTGTACCGCTATAGGACTCAGGACTCATAAATGATAATGACAGACCGCTGGACACATCTAAATAGCCAAATTGATTCGCACTAAAATCTTCGAGGTTATTGATATTGCCATCAAAACCTATTCCATCCCACTGGGAGCTAAATGTGAGCTTGGATAAGTCAATTGACTTTTGTACATATCCAAAACCCGCCCCCAAGGACAAGAAGAACTGATCACTCAAGTGTTTATGAAATGCTATATGACCATGTGCTTTGATTGTCCTGAGCTCTCCATCACCTGCTCTATCTAAAAAAAAGGAAGTGCCTAGTCCTATCCAATTATTTTCTCCTACCTTATCTTGAGCAACAGCTACATCACCATAGACCGATAAGGTCTGATATGGTACTGTTACGGAGGCCCACTGGTTTCTTGCATTGAGCCCCACCCTATAATCTCCATTAAAATTTCCTGCCAAGGATGGATTAATTGATAGTGGTGAAGTGTAAAACTGAGAAAAGTGCAAGTCTTGACTATTCACAGTGCCTGCAAAACCAATTAATAAGCAAATAAATATTTGGTAAATTATTTTTTTCATCGGGTGCAATTTATATATATTATACTACTTTATTAATGTCAGGTTGCCTTTTTTGTCAATTTTATCCCCACTTATAGCGATTGCCTCTATATGATAAACATATACGTCGAGCTCTTGCTCTTTTTTATTATAAGTACCATCCCAGCCTGCTGTCACATCATTGGTTTCAAACACTTTTTGACCCCATCGATTGAAGATTTGTAAACTGTAAGTTGTTATTCCCAAAATTTCAGGCTTAAAAACATCATTAATCATATCTCCATTTGGACTGAAGGCATTGGGAACTTCTAGATAATACGCTGCATCCACATTAATATCCTCACAGTATGTATCGCTACAACCTCCTAGATTATTGATTACCTCCATACATACTGTAAAGGTAGTCTTACTAACGTAAATATGAGAAGGATTATTTTCATTGGAACTGGTACCGTCACCAAACTGCCAATTGATTGTATAATCAGTAACACCACTAATAGCTGGTGTAAAGCTCACATTGTCACCTATATATATACTAGTAGGAACATAAGAAAAACTTATATCAGGATTAGCGTACACCTGAAACTCAAAGGCCAATGAATCAATCTGATTGCAGCTATTAATATTTTCAGTGATCAGCATAATTTCATAATCCCCAGGTTCAGCTATGGAGACTTGATGAGTTTGCGTTTCGGCAATCAACTCACCATTGAGCAACCATTCGAACTCACTGCCATTCAGTGTTGGACTCGCTGACAAAATCAGTGGCTGTGGTGCACAACCATTCAAAGGTGGATCAAAGCTAGCCTCTACATCATTTAGCGCTGTAATAATAATAGTCTGGGTTATCGTATCGGTATTAAAACAGGGCAGGGAATCCCTTATCACTAATGATACTTCATAGGAACCTGGGCCTCCAAATTCGAATTGGCCTGTAGGAAGATTATTAAAATTCCCTCCACCAAATAAGTCCCAGGCATAAGAATATTCTGTGCCAGTGATGATCGAAGAGGACATGTCAAAACTTACTAGATTCGAACCAGAACAGGGGCTGGCTAGCTCATAGGTAAAATTAGCTGTTAATGGATCAGGTTCTATTACTTCTATAACAATGTATGCCGTATCAGTGGGTATGCACTTTGTCGTATCTTGAACTATAAGTCGAGCTGTATATAACCCAGCTGTTTCAAAATTATAAATAGGCGTGGGGAAAGTTGATTGATCTTCTTCCGTATTAGGAACTCCAAAATCCCAGAAAAACTCTTGAGCCCCCAAATTTGAAAAGTCTAAATTATATTGATAAAAAAACTGGCTATACACTCCTGTTACAGGATCTATGCAACCTTGTAAGCTATCAACAACCTCATTAGGCAAGAAGCTGGGATTGGCCTCTGGAAAACCCAACTCAAAATCGAATTTGAATACAGCCATATTACATAAATTAGACCCATTAGTTGTGGACCAGGCGTTTGGGGTAGTTGGAAAATCATCCAAACCCCAACATCCAGCACATACAGCCTGGTATGCAGCTCCTCTAGAATCAAATCTACTTGTGCCGCCATCGACATGATCAGCAGTGCCACCACTTGACTTTCGGCCAAAAAACGTGGCATATACTAAACCTTCCATGTCCTCCTCAAATACCGCTAGATAAAAATCTTGTCCGTCAGTAGAAGTTTGGTAGGCATCAGCCGATACTTCCATGTTAGTGGTACCATTATTTGCAACACCATTTAATGAACCTCCCCAACCAGCTACATATATACGCTGACATGCATCCACTAAAAATGCTGTTGGAGAAATATTTATTGCATTGGTTCCTGCTCCAAAAACGGTTGAAAATAAAGAGCTATCAAGTTCACCATTCAACTTGTGAATAAACTGATTTGTATTAGGATTATTATAAGTCCCTGCAGTAACTGGATAATTGCCATTGGTTTGCCCATAAAGATAAACATCATTAAACTTATCGATTTCAACAAAATAAGACTGGTCGTAACTATTGGTTCCTATATAGGTACCAGCGATGGCATTGCCATTCACATCAAATTTTAGCACAAAACCGTCGGATTGACCACCCATGTAAGAAGGATTTAATCCTCCAGATGGCATATTAAAATCACCACCTACCGTTCCTCCACACATAAAAATATTACCGTTAGAGTCCAGTTTAACCGAATAACCTGCATCTAACTCATCACCACCTACATAAGTAGAAAAAATAATATTTTCTAGGTTAGGTGCTAACTTAAAAAGCACTCCATCTTGTCCTCCTCCGCCATAAGTATTCTGCCAAGCTGCCGTTGTGGGAAAATTGCTTGATGAAGTACAAGAAGCTACATACACATTGTCATTTCCATCCACCATTATCTCCCCCCTTGATTGATCACCATAATTATAGCTCAAGGCAAAATTGTCATTCAACCCATCATTACCCGATCCACCTATGAATGTACTTGCGAGCAATTCAGTGCCATCAGCACTCAACTTTGCCACAAAAATATCAGTGCCATTTGGATAATCAAGTGAATTAGGAAAAGCTCCAGATCCACCATTAAAGCTATTATCAATGACACCACTAGTCGTTGGAAAATTGCTTGACCCTGTGGTTCCTACGATTAACAAGTTGTCTTGACTGTCGGATATCATACTTTTCGGCAATTCGCCAAGACTTCCTCCTATGTAGGTACTAAAAATCAAATTGGTCCCATCATCACCAAATTTCGTGATTGCCAAGTCCCAATTTCCGCTATAAGTAGTGTCAAACACGCCTGTAGTTGTAGGATAACCAGTTCCAGCTGAATAGCCACCACCTATTCCATTTTTAGCAGAGTCATAAGTCGCAGTACTTCCCCAATTATCAGAAGTGCTTCCTGAATAAGTGGAAAACACAAGTTTGGGATCAATTACTAATGGATAAGCTTTGTCATAGTTAGTTTGCAAATCAAATCCATATTTATCATCCTCAAGTCGAACATAATTAACTAGAACAGTCTTTTTTTGCCCGTCAATAATTTGGTAGGCTTCAGGTATGGATTCTATTGCTAGATTATTAATTGTTTTTATGTGTATTTGGCCATTTCTTAGGGCTACATCTGATGCGCCTTCATAATGCCAGGTAATGTTACTAAGGCTGCCTCCTGGAGCAATTACATAGTCATATTTAAGTGCTTGTTCCTCAGTATAAAAAACCATATCCGTACATGGGAAAATATTCTGTACCTCCACCTTATTGTAATCATAAACTCTTGAAGCCCATGTTGACTTGTCAGAGCCAATGAAATAATTTTTGTAATATCGACTTTTTTCTTCACCCCTCGCACTTGGATAGGGTAGGGCTTGATCAAATATCATCTGATAAACCTGTCTTGAAGCAATCCCATGGGAGGTGTTATGCTTGTGATCCTTTTCCATAGAATGATCATTGAATTCAATTACATCAAAACTTAGCCGATCCTTTTCAATATACATTGTTGCTCCCCTAATTGGGGATTGAAAAAGTACATTCTTTGGCCATTGTCCCTTATTTTCAGTAAAAAAATAAGATTGGCAATTTATTGAAGACTGAAAAATAAATGCAAAAAGGCAAATTCTCCAACCCATTGTTGCAAAAATCATTTTTGAATAGTTATGAAATAAATAAACCAATATTCCCATTTTCCAATTATGCTCAAATTTACAGCTTTTATTATAGTTCCCTTTTTTTAATATATCTCAACACAATTCTGGGGGCATTCTAAAGACGAAAAAAAACAAAAAAGGGCATCTCAAATATTTTGAGATGCCCTTTTTTTATTAATTTACTCCCTTATTACCACTACATTGCAGGCATTAAAGGTAAAATTAAAATATTCATTACTGAATACTATTCTTTTACGATTTTGAACCTAACAATTTCATTATTTTGTATCAATTGAACAAAATAAATCCCTGAAGAAACTGTGCCGAAACTGACTTGATTATCCCCAGCTAATAATAAACTGTTCAATACTAGTTGACCGGCATTATTATATACGTTCATTTCCGTCTGCCTATCCAATCCAGTGAAATTCAAATACTGTTGTACGGGATTAGGCAATAATTGTATTCTTTTGCCATTCAATTCTGCTATACCATTACATACATTGACTGTTACAGCGATCATAGACTCAGATTCACAACCTTGTGCATTACTAGCTGTAAGTGTATAAGTTGTAGATGCAGGAGGAGTGATTGTGGTAGCATTACTATTAGGATTGGCCACACCGAATTCAGGAGACCAGTGATAACTAATTCCAGAGCCAGGAACATTAGCCTGTACATTTATGGTGCTACCCGCACATATATCAGTATCATTTACCGTAATGACTGGGGCTTCCAACTCTGATACAGTAATAGTATAACTTGCAGTCATCGCACATCCTGCCCCATTTGTTATCATACAAGTGTAGGTTGTATTACTCGTAGGCGAAACAACAACAGCATTACTATTAGGGTTGCTTATATCAGGATCGGAGTCCCATAAAAACTGGTTGCCGCCTAGCGCAGTAAGCTCTATCGACTGTCCTGAACACACAGTGGTACTTGCCCCGCTTATTGATGCCTGTACGGGAATTTCTTCCACAGTGAACATTCTTGTATTTGAACAGGAATTGGAATCCATTATGACTAATTCATAATCCCCTGGCGCTAATCCACTTATTACCTGCTCGTTAGATTGCAATACACCATTCAGATAACAACTGTAAGGATTTACACCTCCATAAATCCACATATTGACAGATCCATTGCTTTGACCCTGACATGAGTTCACTACTTGCAGTGAATCCATCAAGCTCTCAGGCGCTTCTATGGTGAAATATTCCGTGTGCGTACAACCGTTAAAATTTGTAACAAGTACAGAGTGCGCACCAGGTGTGAGATTAGATACAGTTTCAGTTGTTTCTCCTGTATCCCATAAAAAACTAAACTGCCCTGATAATGGTGCCAGTAGAACTGTGGCGCTACCATTGGCCTCATCACCACACAATATATCACTTTTTTCAATGCCTTCGAAAAATGGTGGAATTGTACTTACTACCTCGTAATCACCTTCCACTATACAACCTGATGGTTTTTGTCCCACTAAATGATAAACGCCAGCCTCAACATTTGATATTGTGTGCGAAGCGGGTCCGCTTTCAAATCCATTGTCATTTGTCCAATAAAAAACACAGCCACTTGCTACACAATAACAAAAAGATTCACCTGTTACTGTCGAAAAGGATACCCCAATACTGGCATTCGGATCCAGTCCCTCTGGACACATAGGCGCTGATGGGGTGGAAAAATGCAATATTATTGGATTTCCCAATGAGTCAGTACACATCTCTTGCCCTTTTATGGCTGACCCTATCATGAAAAAAGCCAATGCTATTTGTAAAATGATTTTATTCATACTTTATTTTTTGTTTTTATTTTCCAAAAATCAGTCCAAAATTACGGAGAATTTATCTTTTTTGGTTTTTTAATAATTAGTCCGTTTTTCCTGTAATTACTTGAATTTTTCTTAAAATTGAATGGCCGTCTAAATTGAGTTCCAGAAAATACAAACCTAACGGCAATTTTTGAGCTAATTTAATCCTTTTATGATTCACATCATTAAACACCCCTTGCTCCATTAGCTGCGCGCTACTTGACCATATTTTCCAATTATCTCCACTGCCTAATACAAAATTGGCTGGAATAATGAGATTAATTTCATCGACAACTGGATTGGGAAATAGGTTGATCTCTGTTTCATAGTTGTCGGCAATACCCAGTGGATAGCCTATCATTATCGTTGTATCCTTCACACAATCTTGGCCATGAGAGATCATTAAGTCATAACTGCCCCAACTCAATCCAGAGATCAACTCATTGGGCTCTATACTCTCACTGTTATTCAATACAATGAATACTGGTAAATTATTATTGTTGATGTTCACAATAAAGGAGCCATCACTTACATTCATAGCTGACGCATCTTGTATTACAATATCTGCATTAAAATCAAGGATGGTAATTTCACTATCATTAGCACACCCATTGGCATCTAAAACCTGCACAGTATAATCTCCTGCATTCAATGTAGATTCAATAAAAATACTAGAGAAAGAGGAGGGATAGCTTACACCATTTATGATAGGTGTATAAGGTCCTACACCACCGCCATAATTTAATATAATACTTCCATCTTCTTCGCCAAAACATGATGATTCACTACTGGCACTTAATGTTAATACTTCTGGCTGAGTTACGGAATAACCTTGTGTGTAGCTACAGCCTAATTCATCATTGATAAATACGGTATAATCATCGCCAGCAGTTAATTCATCCATTACATACACATCCGTACTGATCATATTATCCCAATCAATCGTATATGGTAGATTGCTTGCGATGGCTAACTCTATACGTCCATCATTGCCCCCATTACAAGACACATCATTAATAGTCGGAGTTACTATTATGCTTGACTGGCTCACTATATCCTCCACAAGATTATACACACAATTCGATAGTATTTCGTGTACTGCTACACTATAAGTTCCTATCCCCACATTTTCAAGTGTCTCCTCCTCATTGCCATTACTCCACAAGAAATTGTATTGAAATGCTGGATTCAAATTGTTAATACCTATACTGCCATCCATGGACTCAGCACAAGTTGTAGGTGTGGCAATCAATCCATATCCTGGATCCACAGGTTCTGTAACCTCCATTTCTACTACTCGAATACAACCGTCAGGATGTGTGACACGGACATAGTAACGACCTGCGGGTAAGTTGCTAATGGTGTGCGTATTCTGTCCTGAACTCCATAAGTAATCACAGTCGGCAGGATTAGGACAACCAGTGCTCATCACAGTAGCAGTACCACTACTTCCGCTAAAACAATCATTATTAGTTGTCGATACGGTTACTACATAGTCTGTATCACAACTGCTATATGGATTGGGATAATAACCCGTAAAATCACTGCCTAAGTATGCTCCCCATACTATGGGATTGGTTACTGGATAATTAGTCTCAAGTCTATTGAGGATTGTGCCTCCCTCTAGCCCACCATTCTGGAATGGATCAATTACGGAATGAAGATGAACAATGTCTATTAAATTATCATGATCTAAATCAGCTATAAGTGGAACTGAATTAATATTTAACGCGCTTACTGGACCATAGAGGGTAGTTATTTCAGCATTAGCTTGATTACCAGTTATAGTTCCAAAATCCAAACTGAGCAATTCTGTAGTGTAGGTAAGATTAGGAAATTCGCCAAACTTATTATCGATCGACATGATTACTTCGTCGCGACCATCACTGTCAAGATCATAGGTTACTGGCGATGCAAAATAGAATTGGCCTATGCTATCCTGCCATATTATCTCTCCTGTGGCCCCATCCACTAGTACTTGCCGAAACTTAGAGTAAGCAGGGGCTATGCCAACATAGGCAAAACTAAATATATCAGGAATATTGTCCTCCGTAATAAATCCTACCGCAGGAGTAGTCACTGACTCAAGAATTTCATCACTAATCGTAACTTCATAAATATGCTCATTATTCACACCATTAATTACAATAATTTCTCCTTCGTAATTGTGTGCTACAATATCAGCCACATTATCTTCATTCATATCCACTAATACAGGTGGTCCTATAAATCCTACTTCACGATCATTCTCTGCTATTATTACTGCACTTTCCATAGTTCCATTGATTATATCATCAAGGTCAGCTCTCCATAAGCTCCCCTTAAATGTTTCGCCACCTGTACCAAAAATAACTTCTAATTTTCCTTGACCAAAAAAATCATGTACTAATGGTGACATATAAGTCTCTTCACCATCTGGGACTTCGGCATAGTGCATTACCAATCCAGTCACAGGATCTATAATTACCAATCTGCCCACAGGACGATTAAGGCTGTCCCAGGCTGCAGCAGCGTGATTTCCACCATTGGCTACAAGCATTTCCAGTAAGCCATCTCCATTTTGATCAGGTATCCACTGAGGGCTGTAAAAATTCCACCAATTAGGGTCCACTAAATTACCACCAGAATTAACAGTGCTGAAATCCCATATCACAGCTCCGCTAGCACCATTGATACATCTAAATTCTGGTCTTCTGCCTCCCATAAAAACATCAGGAATACCATCGCCATTCACATCCTGAAATATAGGGCTTATAAAAACTTGATTTTGTGTAGGTAGGTTCCATAGAACCTCTCCATTCGCACCATTGACAGCCATATAGCCATTCATATTCGAAGTGCCGCCTATGCCATCATCCCAGCCACCGCCTATTACGATATCATCCACCCCATCTTGATTGAGGTCGGCTTGGTGTGGGGAGGAAATTGTAAAGCAATTATTCGTAAATGTACGCGACCAATCCTGGCCATTAATAAATTGAAAAACAAAAAAAGAAACAATAATTACGTAAATATTTTTTGCCATAATCGCAAAAGTATGGTAATCCAATGACAATTCAAATGATTTAGACAATATTAATTGCAGCGGGTCAGCACCTATGGAATATGGATGATAATAGCCTAGTCTATCTCCTGATATTGAAAATATGCTTTACCATGTATTGTTCATTTTGTTTCAGTTATTGGCCATTTTGCTGTCCATATATGTGTCTTTTTTTAGGCCTTATTTATGATAATAAATACCACAATTAGCAATTTTAGTACTAACTTCTTAACCCAAAAAAACAGCTATTTGGGCGATGCCTCCGGACCGGGTTACTTGTGGAATATTAATTTTTTTAGGTAGCAAGAATCTTCTATTAGTCTTGATTTTTTCAGAGCTTCTCTTGCGCTCTGGTACCGGGTTTATGATTATGATGTTAATTAAAAAAACGAATACTTGTCCAGCGTCTATTATCTAGGGTCTAGAGTCTATTTCGCGATAGGGATCGCAGTGGATATCCTTTTAGGAGGCTAGTTGAATGGTGGCTTCCTAGGTATTCATACCCTTAATTAGTAAGGTGTCGAATTATTGCAAGATGTAATTCCTAAGCCTCCTAAAAGATAGTAACGGAGAGCCCGGGCCGGAGGCATCGCCCATAATTATGCGATTATTTTTTTTTATAATTGAGTTGGGCTATTCAGCTTTTTTACTACAACAATGTAACAGTACAGGTTTTTCTCAATAGTGTATTGCTACACCGCTTTCACAAAAGCTGCTAATTATTATGTTTAGATATACTAGTCCCTCATCTTTATTCTTCCCCACACGCCTCCACGTGGCTTTAGTGTGATCATAGGATCGGGCTCTACGATTTCATTGTTTTGCATGGTGTATTCAAAATGCTGGATAAATGTGGCGAGAATGATCTGCATTTCCATCAATGCAAAATTGTTGCCTATACACAATCTAGGACCACCCCCAAAAGGGAAATAGGCGAACTTATCATAGTTTTTTGCCTTTTCTTTTTCAAATCTTTCGGGCATAAAGTCTTCAGGTTTTTCCCATATATCAGGATGCCGATGTATTAGATAGATGGGGATGAGCATATTGCGCATTTTGTCTATTGCATAGCCATCGATAACATCCTCCTCTAAGCTCCTGCGACCTATTATATAAGCAGCGGGATATAAGCGCATAGACTCAGCGATTACCTGACTGGTATAAGGCAAGTTTGGCAAGTCTTCGAGTGTTACTATTTTTTTCCCCAGTACTGTGTCTATTTTCTTTTGCAATTTTTTTGCAGCCTCAGGGTGATGGTGTAAGAGGTAGAATGTCCAAGCTAATGTAGTGGCACTCGTTTCATGTCCAGCTACGAATAAGGTCATTAATTCATCGCGTAATTGCAAGTCGGTCATGCCCTGACCTGTTTCACTATCTTTAGCACTCAGCAGCATTCCCAATAGATCATTCCCCTTGTTTTCGGTTTTCTTTCGGCGATCTATCGTTTCATATATGAGGTTGTCCAGTTTTTTCTTATTGGTCTTAAAAGCTGTATTGAGTGGCAGTGGAACCCATAATGGGGGATACCAAGGTTTTTGTAATCGCAAGGTGCCCAGCTCATTGATCCGGTTGATGCTGTTGCCGATGGCTTTAGAGTCGAGGTGCACATCACGGTCGAATAGCGCCTTGGCTACTATTTCAGATGTTAAGGACATCATCTCATCGGATAAGCTAAAAAGCTGTGTATAAGTTGGGTTGTTTTTCCACTGATTCACCATGCCTAAAGCTGAATGGGCCATCATGCCAACAAACTCAGCTAATCGGTCTTTGTGAAATGCTGGCTGGGCTATCCTCCTCTGCCGCCGCCAAAATTCCCCTTCGCTGGTCAGCAACCCATTGCCTAGGAATTTTTTTAGGACTTGCTTATAGGCTATGCTCTTTTCATAATTCTTATTATTGTCTTGCAGTAGGTGCTTTACATACTCAGGCTTGCTTACTATTCCCACCTTAAGGTGAAAAGCCTGAAAGAAATAAATGTCCCCATGGATCTTCCGATTAGTTGCTAAAAAATTCAAAGGATCTGTTAAAAATGCTTTGCCACTCCTAAAGATTAAATGTTGAGCTGGTAAATGAGGAGGTTTTTTTTGCTGTACTGTATTCATTTGGTACAAATTTACTACCTTGTACTGTAATTTTTTATGTGCATGAAATATTTTTATTTTCTCCTTATCTTTTGCATCATTTCCCGCCCTGTACTGTATGTGCAGAATAATATGATGCCTGATGTGGTGCTCAGCTCCTTCATTATCACTCAAAATTCAAGCGAGCAATCGGGGCAACTATATTACCAGATTGTTGACGATGATACTGACATGTTTGAAGTATCTCTTCTCATATACGACAGTAATGGAACACAACTTGCTGAAAGCAATATTACGGAGTTGCAAGGCGACATAGGTACTGTCGTTTCGCCTGGTGATAAATTTATAAGTTTTAGTTTTAATACCGCGACACCCGCATCAGTGAAGCTGATTGTACGGGATTACAATGCACCTACCATCGCCGATTTAGTGAATCAGGTTTCGATCCAAAATCTCACTGACAATCTCACCTTTTTAACTGGGATCCGACATAGTACTGCTGGGGCCGCCCATCTTGAGGAGACTAAAGATTGGATTATGCAAGGGCTCTTAGCGAATAACTATACGGTGGATCTTGACAGCTTTACCAGCGGCAACTATGATGCACTGAATATTATAGGTAATAACAATTGTACGATTGATGACAATACAGTATATATCGTGGATGCCCACTACGATACGGTAATTAATTCGCCAGGTGCTGATGATAATGGTTCAGGTGTAGCGGGGTTTATGGAGATCGCTAGAGTATTAAGTGGACTATGCTTTCAAAACCAAATCCGATTTATAGGTTTCGATCAGGAAGAGCCTGGACTAATAGGCTCCTTGCATTATGTGGGTAATTACATAGATACCCTAGAAACAATCGGAGGTGTATTTAATTTTGAAATGATCGGCTATTACACCGAAACGGCTAATACACAGGATTTTCCAGTGGGATTTGAAATCTTGTTTCCCAATCAAACAGAGTGGTTAATTCAGAATAATTATGCAGGTAATTTTATTACGAATATAGGCGATGAAACTTCAACCCTCCTGAATGCAAAGTTTGATTCCTGTGCACACTTATATGTTCCTGCACTCAATATGGTTTCCCTCATCGCACCTCCTTATAGCGCTATTACTGCGGACTTTTACCGGTCGGATCATGCGCCATTTATGTTTGCCGATTACCCCGCATTATTTATTACCGATAGTGCTAATTTCAGAAACAACAATTACCACACACCTAACGATGTGCTAAGTACGGTTAATTATGAATTTATGAGCAATGTCGTAAAGGCTACATTAGCCACACTTTGCGATATGGCAGGCTATATAGGTGGCAGTATTGCAGAATCAGCTGTTACTGAATTCACAGCAATTGACACACCAAGTTCCGAACTACTTAACATATTTCCGACTTTTCTTAATCAACAAAATGGTTATGAATTATTAATTGAAAATGCCAATCAAGTAGCTGTGAAATTATATGATTTGAATGGTCAATTGGTCAGCAATTACTTAGCAGATAATCAATCGAAAAGCTTATCCAACTTACCAAAAGGAATCTATCTAATAGAGTTATTGCCTACAAATTCAGGGGTTTCTCAATCTCGCAAATTAATTATTCAATAATGAAAAGAATATTGACTAGGGCCTTAAAAATTACAGTAGGGGTGGGCCTATTATTCGGGCTTTACGTGCTTGGCATGATCCTATATGCTACCTACAATGACTATAAGCCAGAAGAAAAATTAACAATTGAAGTAGAGGGTAAAAACAATCAACCCATGTCGGATACCCTGAGTTTATTGAATTGGAATATTGGCTACAGTGGATTGGGCAAAGAGGTAGATTTTTTTTATGATGGCGGCAAGACGGTGGTGAGTCCTAAGGATATTGTTACTAAAGACTTAGGTGGTATCGTAGCAACGATTGCCACCAATAAGGCTGACTTCATATTGCTACAAGAAGTTGATGAAAATTCCAATAGAAGCTATTATATCGAAGAGGACAAAAAAATAGCTGAAGCCTTACCAGGTTATAATAGCGCATTTGCTGTCAATTATGATGTAAAGTTTGTGCCCATACCCTTTAACAATCCAATGGGCAAGGTACTAGGTGGTCTGGTAACCTATAGCAAGTATACGCCTAAAGAATGTTCGCGTTTTCAATACCCATCACAGTTCGGATGGCCCAAGCAGTTATTTATGTTAGACCGCTGTATGATGATCCAAAGATATGATGTAAAAAACGATAAAGAACTCGTCGTCATTAACCTTCACAATTCGGCTTACGATGATACTGGTACTCTAAAAAAAGCCGAGATGAATTACCTCAAGTCTTACATAACTGGTGAATATGCCAAGGATAATTATGTGATTATAGGTGGTGATTGGAATCAAACACCTCCTGGCTTTGACAACAACACATTTAAAAAATCAGGTGGCGAAGACTCTTATGTACAAGAGCCTATTAAAGCCGATTATTTGCCTAAAAATTGGCAGTGGGTGTATGACAGCACAATCCCTACTAATAGAAAATTAGCAGCACCTTATGATCCTAATAAAACATTTACAACCGTCATAGATTTTTATTTAGTATCTCCTAATGTTCAGGTCTTAGAAAAGAAAGGAGTTAATACCAATTTTGAATTTTCAGACCACCAACCTGTGTATATCAAGGTGGTTTTATTATAGCGGACAGCATTATATCATGTTGAGTTTTTGGGAGAACAATAGTTTTGTCCACCACGATATTATCATTATCGGAGGTGGTATTGTGGGCATGTCCATAGCCGCTTCAATACTCGAAGATCCGGCACATAAAGGCTTGTCTGTATTGATTATAGAAAGAGGCATATTGCCTACAGGTGCGAGCACTAAGAATGCTGGATTCGCCTGTTTTGGCAGTCTTACCGAAGTACTTTCAGACCTAGCAAAGATGCCTGAACAAGATGTGCTTGCACTCATTGAATCGCGTTATAATGGACTGACTAAACTGCGAAAGCGATTAGGTGATATTAAGATTGATTACTTGGGCGCAGGCGGTTACGAGCTCTTATCAGATAATGAATTATATGCTGTTGATAAATTAGACACTATTAATCAATTCTTAAAACCTCTTTTTAATGATTCTATTTATGCGCTTGCGAATGACAAGATCGAAGATTTTGGGTTCAATAACAATATTGTAAAAGCCTTAGTATATAATAAATTAGAAGGTCAAATAGATACTGGACTAACCATCAAAAATCTTTACCAACATATTGTTAGTCTAGGTGCTCAAGTATGGACAGGCACTGCCTTAGATTCCTATTATGAGGACAATGGTTCTGTCCGTGTCCAAGTGCGTTCTGGCAATAACAAAATGTCTTTTGATACAAAAAAAATCATCTTCGCTACCAATGCATTTACTACTCATTTTTTTCCTGCACTCGATATTCAACCAGGACGCGGGCAAGTGTTAATCACCAAGCCCTTAGATCACATTCCATTTGTTGGCAGTTTTCACATGGAGGAGGGTTATTACTATTTTAGGAACTATCGTGATCGAGTGCTATTTGGTGGCGGGCGCAATTTAGATTTCGATACGGAGGCAACCCTTGATCTAGGTCATAATGCATATATACAAAATGTATTAGCTGATAAACTTCACAATATAATTTTACCTAATAAAAAGGTAGAGATTGATTATTTTTGGAGCGGCATTATGGCTTTTGGAAATACTAAACTACCGATTCTACAATACATTAATGACAATATTATTATTGCGGCTAGGATGAATGGAATGGGCGTAGCGCTCGCTTCAGAGATAGGTGATCGAGTAAATAATATGATTAAGCAAAAAATATAATACGTAATATTATAATTTAATAAGATAAGACGTTAAAGATAATTATTAAGATAAGTTCAGCTATATCTCTAATTTTATAAATTTTGGGCGATGCCTTACAGGCCCGGGCTGCTCCAGGCTACACTTCGTTTCGGTCTTATTCACTGACTCCTTTATTATTGCTCTATATATAAGCTATTGCTTATAATAAAACCGATTACATAAGACATCAGTGATGGGAGTCAGTGAATAAG
This sequence comes from uncultured Chitinophagales bacterium, assembly GCA_964480615.1. GTDB lineage: Bacteria > Bacteroidota > Bacteroidia > Chitinophagales > UBA2359 > CAYZQX01. The sequence continues at coordinate 20,364 of CAYZQX010000018.1, forward strand.
ACTAAACCATTCCGCATCCCTATCGCGAAAACAACTTAAAGCAGCAATCGCTAAAAAAACAGCATGATAAATAATGCAAGCTTTATTACTGAAACGCCTCAATTTTGTGCCTATCAACTGCACATACAATATCTCATACTCCTTTACAGTACTAGTTTTCGTTGTTCTTGAGCAAGCCTAATATAAATTGAGGCATTCAAAAAAACAAATATTTATTTTGATCTTAGCATAGTAATATAGAGACATTACACCATACAAAAACAATACACTGAAATAATTTATTTTTTCTCATTTCAAACACTAATTCTTATAAGCTTTAATAAAAATTATTGTAATATTATCCCATAATGTTTAAACCTGAAATATTTAAGGACAAGGTGGTGCTCATCACTGGTGCTAGAAGTGGTATTGGTTATCGCTTAGCTGAATTGTATTTACAATACGGCGCTACTGTATATATATGCGCGCGCAAAGAAGAATTGCTACTAACTGCTGCTGAAAAACTAATTAAATCCAATGGCCCAGATGTTCAATTATATGCGAAGACCTGCGACATTAGAGAACCAGCACAAGCTAATGATTTAGCTGATTATATTAAAGAAAAATCGGGGCGACTTGATATTCTTATCAACAATGCTGGAGGGCAGTTTCCTGCACTGGCGGAGAACATTAGCTGGAATGGCTGGAATGCCGTTATTAACAACAATCTCAATGGTACTTGGAATATGACCAGTACTATGGCAAAGCATTTTTTCATTCCACAAGTACAAGGTGCCATTATTAATATTATCGCCAATATATATAGAGGTTTTCCTGGTATGGTACATACTGGTGCTGCCAGAGCTGGGGTCGATAATATGACCAAGACCCTGGCTGTAGAATGGAGCAAATACCTTATTAGAGTAAATGCGATAGCTCCTGGCATTATACAATCATCAGGGCTTGAAAACTATCCCCCTGACTTGCTAAAAGGTATAAGCGATCGCATTCCTATGAAAAAACTAGGAACTGTGGACGATGTTGCCTATGTGTGTCTTTTCTTGAGTACCGATATGAGCAATTACATTACTGGAGAAACGATATATATCGATGGTGGTCAGCGACTTTGGGGAGAAACTTTTTTGCTTTAAGAAGCCAAGCTAATAATTATTATATTTGCGCTTCGTTAGTTATATTTTAATTTTTATACAACAAACTATTTTATGAAAAAGGTATTTTTATTATTTATGCTATTATGCCAGTTTCACTCGATTGTAGGGCAAAGAATGGATATCCCTTCGGGCAATGTGTATAATGAATCGACATCGAAAAAAGTGTTTATTGGGCCAAGTTTTGGCACTAATAATCCTACTGGTTTAATCGGTTTTAAAGCTGATTTTAGGATTAAAGATCATTGGCTTCTAGGAGGAGGTGCCGGTTTAGGCGGGTGGGGTTATAAATTAGGCTTTACAGCTCAATACCTGTTCAAAAAAGAAATGCGGGGATTTGGTTTAGGCACAGGACTTACTTATACCACTGGTGGTGCTAATGACTTGAAAATCACTGAAAACAAGCCAAGCGGATATTCACAGGAAGTATCTATTAAACAAAAGCCTTGTAGCACAATATTGCTTACTGGCTCGAACTATTTCAAAATGGGCAAAAAGAACCGCTTTTATTTGCAATATGGCTTTAGCATTGCCCTAAATAGAGATCAGTTCGATGTATACAGTAATACTACTATTGAAGATGAAACTCAAGCTATCATTAATATACTTTCACCTGGTGGTATCTTATTTGGGTTTGGATTTTTGTTTGGTGTAGGCCAGCAATAATACGTATCCTTCTTATAAGAAATTGTTAGCCTATAGGCATTTTGAATTATAAGATTAATAGATTTTGGAAGTTAGGCCCTAAGTATAAATTAATGCCTGCGCCATCACTCAAGACAATGCAATAATCGCGTTGACTTATATACCTGATTTATTTGCTATAAAATTTACATCATTGATCGCAGGAGCCGGTACCTCGGCTTGGTTTTCTTTAGAGCCTGCTCCAAAACTCGTCATTAAGCGATATGGCGATGCATGCAGTCAGGGATGTAACTGACTTTTTGATTTCTTAAGGTGGCCAGAAACCACACAAGATCTTTCTACAGTTCCGCTGATCTTCAATTTATCACATCGACAGTCTGATTTATTGATACTCCTCATTAGTAGCTGAATAGTCGTATCCCCCTAAGATGGTACATATTGCGTATCAAGTTTAAGCTACTGAATTT
>CAYZQX010000019.1:0-14825 GCA_964480615.1 uncultured Chitinophagales bacterium
TGCTAAATTAATAGTTTTTTTCAAAACCCTAGCACAGGAAAATATTATTTAGCCGTAATTCCTCTTGCAGCATCAAGTTCAGGAGAATTAACTACTTTGCTTTACAAATGTGATTCTAAACAAAAGGAAGGTTTAATTTTTGGATTTTATGGAGATTATTGGAATGAAGGAGGTGATTTGTATCAAGGTTACGCTTTCAAAAATCTTGAAAAAGTAAAAGCAATAGAATTTCTAAATGTAATAGTATCCTCTATAGAAGAAAATAAAAAATTTCTAAATGAAAGTGATGACAATAATAACATCTTTTTCAAATATGATGACATGGACGTTTTAATATGGACAAATGCGGGAACTTACTCAATAAGAATTTTTTGGCAAGGTTTTGATTCTACTTGGGAAAAAACAGCTTTTGAACGTTCAAAAAGAAGATTTGAAAAGAAAATTAAATAAAGAACAGCCCACAACATCTACCCAACCAATCAAAGAAGAGCCAACCTAAGAATGACCCACCAGAGCGACCAATTCCATCAAGCATTTCAGTGTATAAGGGTAATAGTGCTACTGCCCTTGTCCACTTAGTTAGTGATAAGGGAAACTACAAGGTAGAGGGCTTGCCATTATGTCACTAGAGATAAAAGTAATTTTTGATTCTAGTTCATAGAAAACATAACCTGAATGGTTGAGCATAATTGCTTATACTCCTAATCGCATACCAGCCTACCTTTATCGTGTTGTGTAGTAATAATATAGCTGAATAAGCCCCAATTATTTTTTGTCAAAAGGGCCAAAGCATGTATAGCGCAAGCACAGATTCTTGCTATAAATACTAAAATTAATCTCAAGTAACCTGAGCAGACATCTCAAAAATATTCTTAATTTTGCTTTATTGATTAGTCCCTAAATAACAATGGAAAAAATAACCCTGCGAGTAAAACGTCTGTTACTACAAATATTTTTTTTACTTTGCTTCTATTTCTTAAGCAGACTACTTTTTATTTATGCCAATAAAACAGAACTTGATACAAGTTCAGCTAAAAACATATTGCTTTTATTTGTAGGTGGACTTAGGTTCGACTTTTCTGCCATTGCTGTTACCAACTCCTTATTTATTATAATGGCATTGCTTCCACTTCCTTTTACGGTAAATAAACAATACCAAAGAGTAGCAACTGTTTTGTTTGTTTTTGTAAATAGTATATGCCTGCTTGCTAATTTCATAGATGTTGCTTATTTCCCTTTTGTACATAAGCGTTCACAATCTGACACTTTACTATTCCTAACAGGTGAAAAAGGAAATGATTTATTTAGGTTACTCCCGACATTTATATTTCAATATTGGTATTTGCTTCTGGCATATTGCCTTTTAATTTGGCTTTTATGGAGATCATATAAATTTACTTTGAAAATTAGGGGAACCATAAGTACTTCATCAAAGCAATACATGTATTCTTCCTTAGTATTTCTCCTTGCAATTGCGATAATAATTATTGCCTTTAGAGGCGGATTTCAGGCAAAACCATTAGATATAATACATGCTTCTGAAATGACAGCAGTAAAAAATATTCCTGCTATTCTCAACACGCCTTTCTCTATCATAAAATCAATAGGGAAAAAGAGCCTGTCAGATAAAAAATATTTCTCTGAAGAACAACTACGGAGCTTTAATAATGGCATTCATACAACAACAACTCAGGAACCATTTTCCAAACAGAATGTTGTTGTTATCGTAGTGGAAAGTTTATCGAAAAAATATGTAGGATACTTTGGAGGTAAAGCTCAGACCCCTTTTTTAGATTCACTCTTTGCTCAAAGTCTGGTATTTACAAATGCTTTTGCGAATGCGAAAGAATCTATAACAGGTATTCCTGCTATTATTTCGTCGATACCATCATGGCAATCTGAACCATTTATATTTTCTCCTTATTCAACCAATACAATAACTTCATTAGCAAGTGTTCTTAAACCTCAAGGCTATCAGGCCTCTTTTTTTCATGGTGGCTTTAATGGAACAATGGGTTTTGACAGTTATTCAAGCTTAGCGGGGTTTGATAATTATTATGGCAGAAACGAATACAACAATGAAAAAGATTATGATGGTAATTGGGGAATTTGGGATGAACCGTTTTTACAGTTCGTCGCTCAAAAATTATCCCTAACAAATCAACCATTCTTTTCGACTGTATTTACACTGAACACTCATCATCCGTTTATCGTTCCTGATAAATACAAAAACATTTTTAACAAACATAACCAACCAATGCTAAATTGCATTGAATACCTTGATCATTCGCTTTCACGTTTCTTTGAAACAATCAAAAATGAACCTTGGTACGCTAATACTATATTTGTTATAACAGCCGACCATACAGCACCTAACATAGAAGGCGAAGCTGCTTCTTTAATGGGTGACTTCAGGATACCTATTGTATTTAACAAGCCCAACAGTACATCTTTAAAAGGCACAAGCAATCTGATCGCTAATCAAATTGACATTCTGCCATCCGTATTAAGCCTGCTTAATTATCCTTATCCATATTATAGTATAGGCACAAGCCTCTTCACTGTGGACAACAAAAGATGTTCTATCAATTACAATGGGAATATATATCAGTACATTGATTCTGTATCATGCTATCAGTTTAACGGAGAAAACGCAGTTGCCTTTTATGATTGGAAATCTGACAGCACTTTATCTAACAATTTATATAGTGGTCAATTGAACAATGCTATGCTGCAGTGTGACAGTTCTTTGAAAATGCGACTTCAATTATTTAATCAAAGTATGATAAACAATAAAATGAATGTTAACACTATCCAAGCGATCAAATGACAAAAAAAACCTGCAGCACAAACCTTGCCAACCAATCCAAGAAAAACCAATCTAAGAATGCACAGCAGTGATAGCAGCTCAGTCGTACATTTCAGTGTCCGATTGTAGGGCTTGCTAAACAACTCTGAATTTTTTTATTGTAATAAGTTCTAACCATTATAAGTGCAAATGATATTCGCACAATTATATGGGTTTCAGTAAAAATGCTTGCATCAGAAATATGCTAGGTGATCTCTTGCATAGTTCCATCAAGTTGTATTTGTGACAAAGATCGAAGCATATCAAGCGCAAGCGCAGATTCTTGCTACCTATAGCAAAAATAAAGTTGCGCGTAACCTGGGCCGAAGGCATCGCCATAATCGCATGCTTATGAGTTATTTAGCAAGCTCTATGTAACTGATTTTTGTGATAGGTATTACATTAAGTCTAGCGACCAGTATCTAGCTTACGCGAGTTACAATTAACGGTTTTGGATTTAGGATACTGAAGCTGGTTGTAGTAACTACATAAAGTCCAAAGTCTAGTTATAGCGATAGGGATGCGGAATGGTTTAGTCTTATTCACTGACTCTCAACACTGATTTATTTGGTAAGTTGTATTGTTATAAACAGTAGTTTATATATATAGAAACTACAAAGAGTCAGTGAATAAGACCGAAACGCAGTGTAGCCTGGAGCAGCCCGGGCCTGTAAGGCATCGCCCAAATTTATAAAATTTAGGTTGTTAAGTGAGACCTAATTACCCTTACTATACAGAATACATATTATTGAGAGTGTATCCATTAACTTGTTTTAGTATAGTTCCTGTTCCATAATTAATTCAGTCATTTCTTTTAGACTTCTTTCTTGAGGCTTGTTCATTATATTTTATCCAAAAGAAAAATATGTTTTTTTGATGATCCATAATTTACTATATTTGTGTGCGACTTGACTGTATAACTACTTGGATTTTGACAAGTTTCAGCTCAAAAGTGGTTTGGTGTAATGGCTGGTGCATTGCTTCGCAGACAGGTTGTTAATTAATCAAAGTTTGGTTCTTCACATCAATATTTATGGTTAATGTCATAGCCTTCTTCACGAAGCCCGAAATAGTCAGTAGTAGCTTTATCAAAACATAGTATATACATTGAATAATCATACAATGAAAAAAACCTTAATCATTTTTTTACCCCTACTTACTTTATTCACTTCTTGTATCAGTCAAAAAACAATTGAAAAAAATGAGAACCAACTTAGCAACCATTTATGGTACGTTTTTCAAGATTCAAAAAACAATTATTGGTTTGGCAGTAATGGCGAAGGTGTGTATCGTTATGACGGAAAAACAATGGTCAATTTTACGACAAAAGATGGACTAGCTGACGACACGATAAGACAAATTCAAGAAGACAAATTTGGCAATATATTTATATCTACCTTCGAAGGTATCAACAAATATGATGGAAAGTCTTTTACTATTTTGCAGCCAGTCAAAAGCAAGGAATGGAAATTAGATCACAATGATTTGTGGTTTTACATTTTGGGCAAAAAAAATGAAGGTGTTTATCGATATGATGGAAATAAATTGCATAGTTTAGAGTTTCCTAAACACTATCTTCACGATGAAATTTATCCCCGAGTTCTCAATTCGTTTTTTAGTCCTTACGAAGTCTATTCCATTTATAAAGATAGACATGGTGCGCTATGGTTTGGAACTTCCGTTTTTGGGGCATGTCGTTTTGATGGTGAAACAATAAAATGGATGTATGAAGACGATCTGACCTATGTACCTAATGGCGGCACTTTTGGTATTCGCTCTATTTTTGAAGACAAAGAAGGCAGCTTTTGGTTATGTAACACCAGACATAAGTACATTTTCGATTTTGAAAAGACTACAAAAAGCGACAGACTTTTATATCAAAAGACAGAAGGAATCGGAAACGAAAAAATATTTGGCGGAGAAAAATACGTTTACTATTCGTACATTATAGAAGATAGCATCGGAAACATTTGGTTGACAACTTGGGACAAAGGAATTTATAAATATGACGGAAAAGACATTACAAACTATTTAGTAAAAGACGGATCAAAAGATGTTAATTTAGTTTCTATGTATAAGGACAATCAGGGTGGCTTATGGGTTGGAACACCTGAAAATAGAGCGTTTAAGTTCAATGGAAACACATTTGAAAAATTTGTACCCTAATGATAAGAAAGAGCAGCCACTTACAGTATACTATCTAAGTGAAGATGATCCAATCTAAGAATTACCCTACACTATATACCAGTTCAGTAAGGTATCAAAGTGCCAAAAGTTGATATTGCTACCACTCAAGTATGCTTGGTAAGTGTTGACGGAAGATTCGGGGATGGCCACTTTGGTAACTTAGGATAACACAATGTTTTGCTAATAGCTTATTATTCTATAGGTAAGACTGATTTTAGTCTTATAGAGGTTCTAAATTTACACTAGGGATATCAATATTTATATAACTATTTAAAATTAGCTATTATTCTTTTTCTATCTTCATTTTCTTTCTCGGTCTTATGATACAATTCAATGAATGTAATTTTTTGTTCGTCTGGAAAGTGAGCATATATTAATCTGAATCCTGAGTTCACTCCTCTTCCTTTCAATGACTTACAAGCAATTTTTTTAACTTTGATGATACAAGTTTCTATACCCAAATTATCAATCTGAAAACTAAAAGGTGGACTTTCTCCAGGATCGTCATTCAAATCTAATTTTACCACTTCTAAATCTTCATTGAGCGATCGGTACTTTTTCAATAGATTTTTTATATCTTTTTTAAACTCCGATAATGCATCAAATTCAATATGGTTGGTCATCTTCATAAACCCTAATTGAGTAAGGAGGTCTTCTGTAAAAAACCAATTCGTAATTTATTTCCGCTCCATCTTTTGATGCTTTCCAAGGTTTGTCGCCGTGTGAATAGTTACTTAGCATTGCTGCACTCCAATCACTCATTTGTTCTATAACTCTGTCTATGACTTCTTTTTCACTCGCCCTTAATTCTGTTAAATCGGCTTTGACTAAAGGTAAATAGCGCGTTTGAGGATAGCCATGATGTTCTGTTTTTACTCTTTGCAATTGTCCTTTTTCAATCATCTGACTTAACATTATATCTAATTTTTGTGGAACTGGGCCATATGGTAATTTTCGATATTTAGCACCAGTTAAATGTTCTTCATACAGTTCGTAATAATTGAAGTCAGAAAAATAGAGCAGCTTATAAAGAACCGTTTCTCCAACATTTGGCTTACCTGCGCATCGTTCAAGTATATACAATAATACATTTTTAAACTTGCTGATTTGAAGTGTTGGCACAGAAATACGTTCTTCTTCTTTCTTGGCCTTTTTTTCGTCTTTACCTTCAACTTCCTGACTTACAGAAAAGTACTTAGACATAAAATCATCTAATGAAAATTCTAAAATCAAAGAAAATTTTTGCAGCTCAAGAATATCAACGCTTCTGTTTCCTAGCTCTATTTGTGCCAAAGACGATCGGGATAATTTGACACTTTTGGCTAATTCCTCTTGAGACAACCCCTTCAATTTGCGAAGATTTGTTATCCGCTGACCTATTTGCTTTTGTGACAATTGTTTGTTCATCTCATTTTACATTTAGCTGTTTAACTACACAAAGATAAACATTGTTTCAAAATAAAACAACATTATGTTTTAAAATAAAACATAAGCAAGATTGCCAAATGAAAAGCCAACTCAAAAAAAGCACCATTAAAACTGCAAAACTGCCACAGGAAAAATTAATTAATCATTACCGAGCCAATCTAAAAATGTCCACCAGATTTACCAATTCCCTCAACTATCAAAGTGCCAAAAGTTGATAATGCGAACACCCTTGTAGGCTTGGTAATTGTTGACGGAAGCTTAGGGGATGGCCACTTTGGTAAGAAAAGATTACTGTATGTGTTGCTATTAGCATACTATTCTTTATCTAAGGCCATTTTTAGCCTCGCCAAGCCCATCTTATTGTCTGAGTAATACACGAATACTAAAACCGAGCAAAAATCCTCTCATTAGCCAAAAAAGACCAGATTGTCTTTGCAATAGTGATTACTTATTATTGATAGTGTATCCAATACTCCGGTTTTAGCATTGAACTTGTTCTATGAATGATTCAGACATTTTTTTTGGACTTCTTTCTTAGAGGTATTTTTACAGCTCAAAATTCTGAAATTTTTTGGCGATGCCTTACAGGCCCGGGCTCTCCGCTATACTCCTCGCTACTAACGTCGCTGTGGGGTGTCGCTGCGATCCCTATCGCGAAATACAAAAAAAATACGAACCAATCCTTATCCATATCTTCTAGCTTTGAGATTTGTAATGAGCTTTTAGGCTAAGTAGTTGAAATTTCCATTCATTATGATAAGATAATTTTCTTACAAATGCACTGCCTCAAAGAATCACAGCCTTCTATCTGATCACAATTAATCAAAGCACACAATTTTGAGTAATAATACATCACCATTTTATCCAAACATAATTTCGACCCAAAAAAAAAGCCCTGATTCATTGAATGATCAGGGCCTTGACTTCATAACTAAACTAATTGCCTACCTTAATATTTCTATAAATCCTTTTTTGGTAAAATTATCAGCGCTGCCTTCTATTGTCAATACATAAAAATAGGTACCTGATTTTACTGCTTTACCATTAATATTTCTGCCATCCCAGTTTATATCCATAATGGATTCAGACTGCGAAGAATAAACTAAATGTCCGTTTACATCGAACACTACAAAATTCGTATGACCAATATAACTTGGCAGTTCACCACCAATCACTTTAAAGACTTCATTGATACCATCTCCATTAGGGCTAAAAGCATTTGGAATATTCAATTCATAATTGGTATTGATTTCTACAAGCGGTTGTGAATCACCCGCAGTAATATTTCCTTCTTCGGTTTGCACTGATCCATTAACTCCACCACAATCAGCAGTAACTACAATATCTAAGACGAATTCGGTACAATGTGTATAATCACCACTACCATTCGCATTGGTTTCACAAGCATTAATTGTTATTTGATCAGATCCAGCAAAATTTAATCCGGCAGTATATCTAAAACAACCATCGCTTAGCAATTGTAAGTGATTATTATAAAGCGTGTTATACCCAGTAATATATGGAGTTGCGATGGTACAAAAATCTGGGCATATTACAATCGAAGTTCCTGGCTCTACACATTCTGATGCAACATCAGGTGTACATAATTCCTGTGTTATCGTAATGCTCAAGTAAGCCCAAGAAGTATAGGCGGAACAAGGATGGTTATCACAGACTATGTATTTAAATATAACTGTTCCATAATAACCAGGCTCAGGGGTATAAGTAACTGAATTATTCGTGATACTAACTGAACCGTGCGATGGCTGTCCGAAATTGCATACTGAAATCATATCGCCATCAATATCATAGTCATTCGTTAGTACCATCACTGTAACAGGCTCACCATTCGTAATTGCATAATCATTAGCAGTAATAGGATGATGATTTGATTGTCCTGCAACGGTAATATAGATGGTTGCATTATCTGATTGTCCATATTGATCAGTAATAGTATAAGTTACCGATACTGTACCGAAAAAATTAGTGTTAGGCGCAAAGAAATATTGGCCATTTTGTTGATAGATGGAACCTGCACCACCAGGACTGCTCACATTAGAGATTAAAATGTTTTGTGATTGGCTATATACATCATTGGCAAGAATATTAAGGCTAATGGCTTCTTCATTACAATCCATTACATAGGTATCATCATTGGCGATAGGTGCAGCCGGTAGGTTACCACAATTAGTAGAGATTGTAATCTCAATTTCTATCGTTTGGCAATTACCATTGCTATCACAAGCTTCAATTGTCAATATATCGCTACCCACAAGTTCCATTAATGGTACTGGGGTATAGATCACACATTGATCCTCTAGTTCATTAGCACAAGCATACATAGAACTGACAAATAATATCTGAAAATTATCACCTAACTCACAAAATTCTGGACATATTTCGATTGGTGTCATAGGACCAGTACAATATGTTAATATTTCAGTACAAGGTGCTCCATTGATTTGTATGGTCACTGTAGCTTGATTTGATAATGGATTGCAGCCATTATCATCACATACCGTATAAGTAAAGCTGTCTAGGCCAGTATATCCAGCAAATGGTGTGTAGATGAAGCCATTTCCTGACTGTGTGATTTGTCCATGCGACACTGGTGTAAAACCACATAGACTTATACCATCCATATCGCTGTCAAAATCGTTTAACAACACATTTAAGTTTACAGACTCATCGATCATAATCGAATATACATCATTAATGGCCGATGGAGCAGTATTGGTGTTTGCGCTTATTACATTTACATATACTGTGGCAGTGCTTTCATTTCCAAAACTATCACATATAGTATAAGTGAAGCTGGTAACTCCAGTAAATCCTGTTGCAGGGTAATAGGTAAATACGCCATTATTAGCTAACAAAGAACCTGAACTGATAGCACTATAATCGCATATCGTTACTGCATGGCCGAAGGTGTCATCATTGCTAATAACATTGATCTCAATTGGCTCTGAACAAGTTGTACTAGCATTGTCATTGTGAGCGACAGGTTCGATACAGTTATCAAAATTGATATGTATAAGTACAGTAACACACACATTTAATTCATTGCAAGCGGTTATTTCCAGATAGTCGCTACCTACAAGCTCCATACCAGGAACAGGTATATAAGTGAGGCAAGCCCCATCAATATCCACACTACAATTATACATAGTATGAACTTCCACAATATTCACAAGTCCATCCAGCCCACAAAATTCAGGGCATATCAGATTCTGTGTCATCAGCAATGCACAATAATCATACTCTTCACAATCATCATTAGGATAGATCGTAAGTATTACACTTGCTTGATCATCTTCGCTCTCTACATTATTGCCAGGTGTAGAATCTATATCCTCTTGATTAGCGGTATGAACCTGAGCTGTATTAATCATGGTACCAGTCACACCATCATTGATGGTTACATTGAATGATATAGCAACAGCCGAATCATCATTTATTGTACCGATACTCCATATTCCAGTCAGGGCATTGTAATTTCCTTGACTTGGTGATACTGAATTAATGGTAAGGCCAGCAGGTAATAAATCAGTAACACTTACACCTGAAGCATTGGATGGCCCATCATTCAAAACAGTTACGGTATAACTAAAACTATCACCACTTTGAAGATTGCTAGGTGCATTGCTTGTTTTAGTCAATGATAGGTCAATAATAGGTTCAGCAATTGCACAGTTGTAATTTCCTGTATAAGTGCTAGTACTACAAGCATTGGATGAACCTAAGGCTGGATTTGTAATCGTGAATTCTACTGTTCCCGAAGTGCCAGGACTAGCATTATACACCAATCCCGATCCTGTGGATCCATTAGCATTCCAACTAACCTCAAAGTTAGGGCATACCCCATTGAGCACTACACTGCAAGAAGTATTTGAAACTGTAGCTGTAAGCGCAGGATAAACTGTTAGCAATAAATTAATTGTAGTATAAGTACCACAAGGGTCAGCATTATTTTGATTTGACCCAATAATTAATATTGACTGATTATTACAAGTATTATTTGTAATAGAATAGTTATTACTATTACTAATAAGTCCACCTCCACTTAATGACCAATCATAATTGCTATAATCACCACCATTTAATGTGTTCAAGTTGATGCTCTGGCCACTGCAAGCAGCATGTGTTAGATCAATATTTGATGCTTCAGCATTGCAACAATCAAAATTCGCATTAATTTCAGTAGTTGCACAACTCAATTGTGCAGGTGTATTGGTATTTGTAATTGTGAAATGAACCGTGCCTTGTGTTCCTGAGTTCGCCTGATAGTTATCTCCCTCACCTTGGTTTCCTAAGCTATCAGACCATAATATATCATAACCACTACAATCTGTGGTAATTGACACATTACAACCATCGTTAATGATCGAATATTGGATCAATGGATATATAGCGAAATCGATTTCAAAATTGTTACTAATAGAACAGCCATTATCCTGTGTAATATAACTTCCCGTAAAGGTTTTATGCTGAACACTACAGCCGGTATTGTTAATGATGTGATTGCTTGGGTTATTTACTACTTGACCATTCTGATTCACCCACACTACATCTTGAGCCATGCTCAGTCCACTTATTTCAAAAAGATTAACCGCAGTACCACTACAAATAATGCTGGAAACAGTCTCTTCATTCACATCGGTACTACAGCAATTGTAAGCTATTGATTCAGTAGTATAACCGTGACAACCCAATCCAAATGCAGCATTATTCAATATTGTAAAGGTCAAAGCACCACTCGTACCCGCTTGACCTATATAATGATCACTAGAAGCTTCATTGCCATCTTCATCTTGCCAATAGATGTGTAAATTATCACAATCAGTTTCTACCCAGGCATTGCAACCATCACTGTGTACGGTTACTAAAGTTTCGATATCAGGATACACTGTAATTGCAGCTTCATCCGATACCTGAGCGCTACAGCCATTATCAAGGATAGTGGAATAGTCCGTATGGAATACATAAGTCAATGGGTCGCAACCATTATTTGCGAGTGTTTGTATGTCATTCACAGGATTGCCATTAATATCAAACCACTGATGAGGCCCACCAATAAACACATTTAAATTTATACTTTCGCCCACACAAAGACCTGCTGCATACTGACCACCTCCATCAGGTGCATCACAAGAACAATTATAATTATAAGTAAAACTATCCTCATAGCAGCTGGTATAGCTTGCTGATGGATTTACAACAGAAAATGTAACTGAACCATTTTGGATTACTGAAGAAGTATAAGTAGCTCCTGTACCTACTTGGCCACTATCATCTTCCCAATATACAAACCAATTTTCACAAGGCAAGTCAATAGATACGGTGCAATTATCCGTAGTAGGTGTGACAGAAATATTTGGATATACATATACAAAACTGGTAATACTGCTTGACGGATTACAACCTACAGTTGCCGGATAATAGATCGCCGTAAAATACATATACTCGCCATTGCATTCATCCGTAGTAAGTACTACATGAGCGGGATCGGTAATAATATTACCGTTACTATCTAGCCAGGCCAAATTGCCGCCATCCGTATTCGCAACGCTTACATTAAGACTGATCACAGTTCCTGAACATACAGCTCCTGCTGAACATATAGCATCTGATAATACTGGACAGCCATTACATTCGTAGTTGATTGTATAGGTTTCGGAAAGGCAATCACCACCTGCTGGATTTCCAGGATCTGTAACAGTAAAGGTTACTGATCCCTCCGAAAGTGGAGCTGCATCGAAAACAGTACCTGTACCACTTATTCCTCCTGAGGTTTGATAACTTACCTCATATTGATCACAAGCTGGTATGATCCCCGATGTACAACCATCAGAGAAGGAAGCAGCCTCAATTTCAGGATAGATAGCTACTACATTAGATCCAGCATATACTGGGTCGCAATTATCACTAGTAGGATAATACCATGCGTAGTAAATCTTATGCAATACTCCACAAGTTGTATTGTTCACTATAAGTTGATCTGGATTGCTAATAATAACACCTGCATCATCGTACCATATCACTGATCCACCATCGGGATTAAGAACTTCAACTGATAAGTTGATGTATTCACCAGCACATACAATGTCGCTTCCTGCTAGACAATTAATGAGTGCTGGACAGTTGTTGCAATTATAAGCTGAGCTAAATGTGTTGCTAATACACGCTGTTGGTGCAAAAATTGAAGGGAATCTTGCGTGATATGTTACAGTTCCACTCGTTCCGTTAGGTGCTATATATTCTTTTCCTAAGCCCACATTGCCATTGCTGTCCTCCCAGTCAATCATAAAATTATCACAATTGGTATCTAGCATTACATTGCAACCACTCCCTACTATTGTACCTAATATTTGTGGATATATTTGGAACACATTTGACTCCATTGTTATGGTCGGACAATTGGCATTGCTAGGTGTATAAATGGCATGATATTGTAATACAGCACCATAACAAGCAGTGGAATTTACGATATGATTTTCAGGGTCGCTGATCATTTCGTTATTTTGGTCATACCAAATGAGAGTTCCACCATCCCCATTCTCTATTTCGGCCATCAAGTGGACGGCTGAGCCTGAACATACTGCTAATGGAGAACAAGTAGCTTGTGTAAACTCAGGACAATTATTACAGCTATAATTTGAATTAATCGTTTGAACTGCGCAACTTGCTGGTGCATCGGCTTGTGTAATTGTAAAACTTATTTCGCCACTTGTTCCAGCAATCGCATTATAGGATGACCCTATACCACTAGCACCATTATCCGTCGTCCAAGAGGCCGTATGGTTAGCACATAATCCATCAATTGTTAAACCACAACCATCCACAGAAGGGACCAACTGATATTCCAATGCTGGATATACAACCACTGAACCAACTAATAGGTGGTTTACTTGATTGCCAGATGCATCGAGTATAAATTGATTGCCTGTATTACCACAAGTAATTGTGAGCATGTATTCATGTGCTTCACCAGCACAACCATTTTGAATAGGGTGGGCTAGCGTATTAAGACTTGTTGGATTCTCGATATTTTCACCCTCCCATAATATACTTATATTATCCATCAATAGCACATTATCAATTCCAGCACTTAATTCAATGGCTCCTCCAGAACAAGTAATGGAGGCATTGATATTTTCAGCAATTAATACAGGACATACTTGAGGACAATGATAAGGAAGTGCCAGGTGGACATTTTCAACACATGCTGGAACACCGATAATATCGTCATCATAAGAAATCAGATATTGATGCACGCCATCGCCATCACCTGCTAAAGCAGTTTGTGAGTCAAAATCTGCTACTAAGTAAGCATCACATTCATCACTTATTAATAAAGAAGTAGTACAAGAATTATCACTTGTAGTGGAGTAAAACCCTTCTAAGCTTGATGGGAATACCATCACATTGCCTACGATATGATTATCTAATAATAAAGAATTGTCGTCCAAACATTCTACAGTTAAATAAATGGTTACATTCGAAGGTACACAATTAGTATTAGATAATACGACACTTGCCTGATTTTCATTCGCACCGGAAATTACCGTACCATCTGAACTAGTCCATAACACAGATATATTCGCAGCTCCAGGAGGTAAGAAATCAATGCTTAAATCTATATTTTGACCGGAACATATACTTCCTGGTATTTCACTGATATGTGCAATATCTGGACATTGAGCAGGACAACTATAAGGTATTGATAATGTCATAGGTTCTACTTGACACTGATTAGCAATATCCTCAATAAAACTAATTGTATAGTCGTGAGACCCATTCTGACCAGGATTTGAGTCTTGGCTCAATGATGGAACTGCTTGATCATTAATAGTAATAAATTCACTACAATCAGCCATTATTAA
The DNA here is from genome assembly GCA_964480615.1 of uncultured Chitinophagales bacterium. Taxonomy (GTDB): domain Bacteria; phylum Bacteroidota; class Bacteroidia; order Chitinophagales; family UBA2359; genus CAYZQX01. The sequence goes on from CAYZQX010000019.1 coordinate 14,347, forward strand.
CGTTACAGAGGTCATACACGTACCTTCTCCGCTAATGCTATACAAGCCTTCTAATGAAGCTGGATAAACTGTATAATTACCAACTAAGATATCTTGGAAATAGTAATTATCGGATTCAGGACACTTTGCGCTAACAAATAAATCAAAATGTTTAGGTTTGCAACTAACATCCCCTATCATCAAGTTAGGTGTTGCCTCAGTAGGATCTTCGATGATTACAAATGGCTTATTAACAGTCCAAGTTATCTCTGCTCCTGCTGGGAATGTGATACCTGATTCTATAGTAGATTCAGAATGTTCACAGAATGATTCGGTTAATGGTATATAAACAAATGGTGGATAAGATAGCATTGAACATGAGCAGGTATTATCATCCCAGCTAATAGTAGTGGTACAGTTGTTATCATCTTCGCATACCGCATTTGGTGGGTTTACGTGATCACAAGTACAAGTAACATCGTTCCATTGCTCTGTACCAT
>CAYZQX010000019.1:14925-22621 GCA_964480615.1 uncultured Chitinophagales bacterium
GTGGGTTTACGTGATCACAAGTACAAGTAACATCGTTCCACATCTCCATGCCATTAATACAGTTTCCATCATCATTGCAAGTGGTATCAGGTGGGTTTATGTGATCACAAGTACAAGTAACATCATTCCATTGCTCTGTGCCATTCATACATATTCCATCGTCATTGCATACTGCTGATGGAATATCAGTGTGTTCACATGTACATTCAGCTTCATTAAGCGTTTCAGTACCATTGGCGCATATACCATCATCAGGGCATGTTAGGCAACAATAAGGTAATACTTCGACTGTTTCTATGACACTACATGCTTCAGGAGCATCCATATTGGTTACCGATAGACTATAAGTGCCAATTTCATTAACTGAAATAGTATTGGAAGATTCACCAGCTATTTCCATGCCTTCAAAAGACCATGAATAGGTATAGGGTACCGCAGGTGAAACCGTTGCAGTGATAGTTATCGTACCTTCGAGTCCATTGCAGGAAAGTGATTGACTAAATTCAATCGTAGGAGTAGCGTATATAGGTACAGCAACTGTAACACATACAGTGCTTGGAAAATCTCTACAGAGTAAAGCCGCCTCTGAAGGCGTACCACAAACTTCATATTCAAGAGTAGTGGTCTCGTTGACAGTTGTGGTAAATGTAAATGGACCTGTAGCTGATGGATAACTAATATCATCGGCTTCAGCCAAGGCAGAAATAGGGGTGATACTGGTTATTGATCCAAATCCTAATATCTCTAAGGGGATAGGCTCATTGGCACATGTACCTGTAGTAGCTACATATACTGGGGCAGGTACGGAGGTAATTCCTATTGTATTGGAGTTATTACCTGGCTTACAAAAAGATATCGTGTAAGGCCCTAGATAATTTGGATTGGATTCTAATGGCAAACAGATCTGTGTACTAGGATCTAACTTTTCACCACAATCTATTTGGATATAGGCTGATCCCCCTGGAATTGCACCACCATCTAGTGACCAGCTCAAACCAACTGTATTTGGATCCAGCATTAATTCGAAGGTGACACATCTTGCACTGTTCTGCAAGGCACCTGCACAGCATACTCCGCTTCTTGTAAATGAGGGGGTTGTTATAGTACCTCCAGGATTACCAGTAAAGTCATAAGAATAGGAAGGATGAGTCCCTTGTGGACCAGGTGTACAACCTTGATCGACTAAATCCATACAGGTATTAGGACATATTCCTCCACAATCGACACCGGTTTCATCACCATTTTGTATAAGATCGGTACAGGATTGACCTAAAATACTAGTGCTAAAAAGCATGAACAATGTAATGAGGTGGTAAAAACGTAAATATTTTTTCATTTTGGGCGGTTTTTTTATCAATATTATTTTTTGGCACAGAACTTGTTATATAATAATTTGTGATAGGATATTTATCTTACACAGCAACCAATAGAGGATAATAATACAGCTCTGTGGAGAGCCGTAACTATGTCTTCTATGTTCCATCCACTTATTGTCGCAAAACTAAGTCATAGTTTTGGCCTTTGTTGCAATTTGTACCATCATTGTATGGCACAGGCTGTCATAAAAAGGACAGCAATATCTATTACCCATGTCAATCCTGTCCAATTTAAAAGACTTTTTGGAAAAAAATTTATTTGCCTATAAACTATAATAATTCACTTTAGATTTAATCGTTTCACTGTATATATTAATATTTTTATACATCCTAAATAAATAATTAAATTCTATATATGAAATATTTATTTTGTATCTAAAAGGTTAGAATGTATTTGATCTACTGATACTTAGTTATAATAATTTCTGATCTCTTACTTAGGACTTACTCAATAATTCAAAATTTCATTTTTTTTGGCGATGCCTTACAGGCCCGGGCTATACGTTCCTATCTTTTAGGAGGCTTGCTTGTAATAGTCAATTGCTTTTTTATCAATTACTTATAATGCTACATTCATTAGTGCTGCTGAAAATTTATAGCCTCCTAAAAGGATATCCACTGCTATCCCTATCGCGGTACCGGACACTGGAAAGCAGACACTAGACACTGGATAATGGACACTAGACTTAGTGCAGTTGCTTTAACTAGACGCTGGACACTGGATAATGGACATTAGATTTTAACTAGTTACTGCAACCAGCTTCAGTATCGTAAATCAATTTGTAAACCTAGTGCAATTGCTTTAGCTAGACGCTAGACTTTAATTAATTATTTCTAGTTTTATAAATATATACGCTGTAAAGCCCCGAAGAATTGAACTCAATATTGTATTATCGTAAATCCAAAATCGTGAATCGTAAATCGCGCCAGCCCATCGTAAATCGTAAAAAAAGCGATAGGGATAAGAGGGGTTTGTACTAGGGTGGCGGGCTTTCAACAGCTTGAGATTAAAAGCCGAAAGCCCGCTACACCAGTACCGGAGCACTAGCAAATCGAGCTTGCGAAGATTCTGATGGCCTTTAAAAAACTAATAATATCAGAAAGCCCCGACCAATCAAGCGTAAGCGAAGATTCTTGCTGCAGATAAAAAATCGCAAGCTATCAAGCGATAGCGCAGGTTTTTGTTGCCGATAAAAAATAAAAAGTTCGCAAGTAACCCGGGTTTTTAGGCATCGCCATAATCTATAAATTTAATCTAATGTAATCCCAAAAGCTATCACTACTTTGCAAATTATTATGTATAGTATGAATTCACTTCAATAATAAGTCTCAACTAATTTGCCCTCCACAGCTTGAGCCAGCACCCGCTGTGCAACCATAGCAATGCTGATTCACAAGTACTGGCGCTGATTCAAATTTTGATTTATTATAATCCTTTATGTTCATTCCAGTACCATGTTTTATGTCTAGCATTTGATTAAAATCACAATCATAAATGTATCCATCCCAACTCACAGAAATTGTATTTTTACACATAAGCTTGTCAACAGCTAATAGATTGAATGAAGAAGCCAATTCCTGCATGTAATTAACATAATTATCAGATTCAATAAGGTAATGTAAAAATCGTGAAATAGGCAAATTAGTAATGGCAAATAACTGGTTGAATCTTATACCATAAGTATCAAATAATTTCTTTTTAAACTGCGATTCCAATTCAGCTTGAGCAGTGGGAATAAATGCACCTGATGGGTTGTAAACTAAGTTGAGTTGTAATTCATCTTGTACTCCATAGCCAATATCATTTAATTGTTTTAATGCCTTAATGGAAGACTCAAATACACCTGAACCACGCTGCGCATCTGTGCGAGCAGCATTAAAGTAGGGTAGGGAGGATATTATTTCTATAAGGTTGTCCCTATAAAAAATTGGAAGGTCATAATACTTAGGATTGGCATTAATAATTGTGAGGTTACATCGCACTATTATCTTACAATTTCTACGATGCAGCTCCGACACTAACCATCTAAAGTTGACATTCATTTCAGGTGCACCACCTGTAAGATCAACTGTTCTAATGCCTGCATTATCAATGGCTTCAAGACAATATTCCATTACTTGCTTGGTCATGATTTCTTTGCGATCAGGTCCTGCATCTACATGGCAATGCACACAAGTCTGGTTACACATTTTTCCAAGGTTCATTTGAAATACTTCTGTATTGTTTCTCACTAAGGGCCATTGATTATGTGCATCCAATTTTGATTGGAATTCAGCTATCCCAATTTCCTCAAAATTGGAAAGAATTTTTATCTGTTCTCGGCTATCACCGAGTGCGTGCAGTTGCCGATTGAGGGTTTGTTTTGATTGCATTATTAATCTCTTTGGTTGGCTATTGATGGGATTGCATAGCTATTAAACTCAGTTAGTTGCGTTGATTATTATCCCATATAATTTACCATATAATTAATACTTTCATAATTCACTGTATAATCTTATGAGTATAAAATCTGGATAATAAAAAATATACTAAATGATTTTGGACACATATATTTTGTTAATCCATTTCACTGAGGTTGCTTACCTAAATCCACTCACGCTTGTATCTTTTCATAAGTTTAGTAATGGAACAATATTCATTAGAACGGATTTTCGACTCATTGAATATTAGATAAGCATTTTTTTTGCTTTATTCATCATCATTACTCCGTGTACTAAGGTAGCCCCGCTTCTTATGGCCGCTCCTACGTGAATACTTTCCATCATAGATTCCTCATCAACCCCTCGCTTTATATTATCCGCGGTATAGGCATCGATACAATAAGGACATTGGATCACGTGAGCCACAGCAAGCGCTATTAGCGACTTTTCCCGAGCGGTAAGCGCTCCTTCTTTAAATACCTCATTGTAATACTCAAAAAACTTGTCAGCTAATGGTTTATCCCATTCAGCAATATTTCCAAACTTTGATAAGTCCGAATCTTGATAATAATTCATTTTTTATAACTTGATTTTGCAATACCTAAAAATATCTATTACTAGGAATCAAAATAAATAACATATCCTAGCTCAATACCAGTTAATCATTCTTAATACGACGATTAGACAATTTAATTTATACTTCGAATTAAGAATAAAAATAACAACTATAGCTTTAAAGCCTGTTGCGAACGATATGCATTAATTGAGCATATAATCCATGCTTATATAATTGACCTATCGCAGGAATAAAATTATTGGATTGTCATTTAGAAAGCTTAATAATTCTCTTAGGCAAACTTTGGTGGCGATTTAGAGGCATAATAGGCGATGAGTAACTGTATGCCTTTGATAATATTATTGTAGGGAATCCATCGCAATATCAATGACTGAATGTATAGCAAAAATAATTTTGGCAATAGTTTTGAAATGATCATACGGACTAATTCCTTGCCATTGTTAATATCATATAGTTTTGAATAGGCAAAAAAACGATGTCCTATTTCTTTTATTTTATCGATGAATGTGGTAAATAAGTTATTGGTACGCCATGGCAATTCGTCAAAAGATAGATTATCAAAACTGGTTTTTGACAATCCAAAAAATGCGATACCTCCTCTTTGGTCTGGTGCTAATACGACATCTACTTTATTGAGTTTTTGAATATACCATTCTAATTTTTGAAGGGTAAGTCCTGGTATGTCCGCTGGAAATACAATTACATTGTCATATCCCTCTTCAAATACATCAACAAATGCGTTGTAAATTTTCTTGCCAAAGCTAGTACCTCTTTGGGTCTCTTCATTTGACCAAAAAACGTCAAGACCTGTCTTGTGAAACAGCTCAAAATGATAGCTCCATAGATAGGAAGCTGTTTTCTCAGCCAGTGTATGATTGTTGAAAAACTTTTTTACTAAGGCTTCTTTTTTTGGTGTTCTTGCAAAAAAAAGTATCGCTGTTTTATTCATACACTAAAGCTTTTTTTGAGTCATTTACCTTGTTCTTAGCCGCTTCGTATTCGCTGGTTAAACTGTGTACCAATTTTGACATAGGCTTAATCTCATTTACATACTCTATTGTTTTGCCTGCCACCCACACCGTCTTATAGGTAGCTCCAAATGCGGCCGACTCAAGTGATTTCATCCCTCTATAAAAGGTCAACATTTTTACCCATTTTTTGAGCGTTTTATTTTTGCTCAATAGTGCCTCAAACCAATTTTGTGTTGTCCCAATTTTTTGCACATAGGGCGTATTGATTACAGTACAAGGCGTGCCGCTGATCTTGGTACTTACAACAATATCCTTAGCACCGTAGTCCACGCAAGCTTGCTTGTATTCCTTTGATACTGGACTTTCATCCGTAGCGATGAATGGACTGCCGATGCTTACCCCACAAGCACCCCATGCTAATTTTTCTATTATATGATCACCTTTTCCTACGCCACCAGCACTGATGATTGGCAAGCTTGATACAGCGCGAATGGATTGTATTAATTCTTTTGGATTCATCGGCCCTAAATGGCCTCCAGCTTCGCTATTAACAGCTATGATGGCATCAGCACCTAGCAGCTCACATTTTTTGGCAAAGGCTGCATCTATAACATCACACAAGACCTTAATACCATACGGCTTACACGCATTGATCACTTTTTCAGGTGATCCTAATGAGGTAATGATAAAATCAACTTTTAATTCAATGCAAGATTGCAATTGTGTTTCGTAATAAAGGTTTGATTTATTTACAATTAGATTGACACCTAATGAACCATTACTATTAGCCCTAATTGTTTGGATTGCTTTTCTAAAATCAGCATCAGTCCTGTAATTATGAGCTGGTACACACCCCGCGATTCCTCCATTCATTGCAGCGATCATCATCTCTGCGTTTGTGATGAGAAACATAGGCGCCATAATGATTGGATAGGGAATATTGAGCAGGGTACAGAGCTCAGGCGAATGATCTTTCATACCGCAATAATAACGAATTTATAGGATTATGTAATTTTGTGATTATGACAGCGGAGGAAATCAATTTTGTTAAGCCAGACAAGCGTACTGTAAAGCGGTTAGTTCAGCCCCTTGAAGCCTATTTTGCGCCAGAGATTTTCGGGCTGGAGCATGTGGATAAAGATAAGCCTGCATTATACGTCGCTAATCACAGTTTATACGGGCTGCTCGATGCTCCCTTATACGGTGCTAAGATCTATTTAGAAAAAGACATCATGCTCCGAAGTCTTGGTGATGATATGCATTACAAGGTGCCTATATGGAGAGATTGGATGCTCAAGCTTGGGCTTGTGCGAGCGAGTAGGGAGAATTGCAGAGAGCTCATGCAACGCGGCGAACATATTCTCGTATTTCCGGGTGGCACAAGAGAAATACTAAAGAAAAAAGACGAGCTATATACTCTTATTTGGCGCAATAGGATGGGATTTGCTAAGATGGCTATAGAGAATAATTATGACATCATACCCATCGCTTCTATTGGACCTGAAAAAGCACTTGAAATCGTAAAAGACAGCGATGATTTTCATCAAAGTATATTGGGTAAGATCGTTAATATGACTGGACTTACACAAAAGATGCGCGGTGCGGAATATATCCCACCGTTGGTAAAGGGACTTGGCAATACAATATTACCAAAACCAGAAAAATTTTATGCAAAATTCGGTCAGCGAATTTCGGTAGCACCATATATTGGTAAGTCGGAGGATGATAATGCAATACTGAACTATAAAACTGAAGTTGAAATTGCGATTAATAAAATGATGATTGAACTACTCAAGATGCAAGAAGCCAATGAGGACATAGGATTGATCAGGAAACTTATACTGTGGCAAGATCAAAAGAAAAAGAAAAAATAGTACCAATTATTTTGTAATATAATAAGCACCTAAGTCATGCTGGATAATAAAAATCACTAATTTTAAAAATTACAGATGAGGATTATAATTTGTTGAAAATAAAATTAATTAGGGTTAATATGATAACTCGAAATTAGGAGATTTTGGCGATGCCTTACAGGCCCGGGCTATACGTTCCTATCTTTTAGGAGGCTTGAGCTTTACAATCAATAATTTATTTTTTACCTATTGTTATCATCCTACAAATATTAGAACTGCTAAAAAATTCTAGCCTCCTAAAAGGATATCCACTGCTATCCCTATCGCTGTAGCAGACACTTGATCCTGGACGCTGGACACTAGATTTTGGTTAGTAACTGCAACAAGCACCAAGATCATTATTTTAAGATCAATCTTTTCATATAGAATATAAATGCCTCAGGGATGGGAGAGAAGCCACGCAGTGGCTGCCCGTAGTGAAGCGGAGGGCCGTAGCGT
>CAYZQX010000020.1:0-22542 GCA_964480615.1 uncultured Chitinophagales bacterium
TAATATTTTTTTTGCGCTTGGTAAATTCTTTAATCGACCATTTTTTGAGTATTGGGATGATCTTGTTTTGCAATGTTTTGCCAGGGATTTTTTCGCCTATTCCAGCTATTTGGGCATCATAACCCATTAGTCCTATGATCACAAATCCCCTCTTATTTTTCACTTTATCAATGAGCTGATCCACTTGTGCAACATTGTGCAATGGTGAGCGCATAACGCCAAAATGCAAGAAAGGAAAATGAGTGGACATATCAATATCCAAACAGACCTTAAATAGGATGTTTTTTTCTTGACTTGCAATTTCCATCATACTAAAATGATGTGGATCATCGGCCATAATTACAATGCTCTTGCCAGCGGCTATCAAGTCAGCAATGCGATGATAATCTGCTTGTTGTCCCATGGGATAAGCGATGAGGATGTCATCAAAGCCTTGTTCGACAAGAAAACTTGTTTCGCTCGCTGTATAGCTCATCAATCCCTGAAATTGTGAGCTGCTGGACTGTATGTGCTTAATCAAGGCTACACATCTTAAAGACTTTGTAGCTAGCCTTATATTTTTCTTATTGGCACGCTGGGTGATATGCTGTATGTTGCGATCTAACAGATCGAGATCCACCACTGCGCATGGCAGATGTATGCCTTGTAATATGTCCTTATAATAGGCATATTTATCCATCGATTCGATAGTTTTGTACTGTATCAACGAATAACCTCACCTTATCAGGATGTATATCGGGATATAGACCATGGCCGAGATTGGCAATGTAATTTTGTGTGCCAAATCCCTGTATCATTTTTGTAATTTCTTGGACGATAAAGGCATCTTCCCCATACAATAAGGCTGGATCTAAATTGCCTTGAAGACAACACGATGAACCCGCTTCTCGCCTTGCAATAGCTGGCTCTAACATCCAATCAATCCCCAATACGATATTTTCTAAATCTTTTAGGGAGCTTATACTATAAGGACAACCGCGCAAGAAAAGGATGATAGGTACATCGGTAATTGCAGCCACTATTTCCTTAAGATAGGGCAATGAATATTTTTTAAAGAGGGGATAACTTAGCGTCGCAGCCCAGGAGTCAAATACTTGTACGATATCTGCACCACAACTGATTTGTTTTTGGAGATAATAAATACTGGACTTGGTAATCTTATCCATTAACAGATGAGCAGCAATCGGTTGTTCCAATAAAAATTTACGAGCCTTGCTAAAATCTTTTCCTCCACGTCCTTCTATCATGTAGGCAAATATCGTCCATGGTGCACCACAAAAACCTATCAGCGGACAGCGATCCTTTATCTCTTGTTTTACAATCTTAAGCGCATCAAAAGTATAGGAAAGGTAATATTCATCATCGGCAATTCTCAACTGTTCGATATCAGTTATAGAGCTTATTTTTTTGGTAAATATAGGTCCCACGCTCTCTTCCATTTCAAATGGAAATCCCATCGCCTCAGGTATAACGAGGATGTCTGAAAATATGATGGCGGCATCCACTTGCCATTCGTCAAGTGGCTGTATGGTAGCTTCGGCGGTCAGTTCAGGAGAAGCAATAAATTCTTTAAAATTTTTTACTTTGGCTCTGATGTTTCTATATTGAGGAAGAACCCTACCTGCCTGGCGCATCATCCATACTGGCACTCTATCTGTTTGTTCACCTCTTGCAGCCTGCAGCAGTATATTGTTTTTCATATTTCCTAAAGGTTTTTTTGTTGTTATTGGTATATATCCAATGAATTACCAAACTAATTTTTCGCGTTCGAGAAATGCTCTTATTCCTTTTTTGCAATCGTCAGTTTGCCTTGCTTCAGCATTGCAGTTGGCTGCATATTCAAGCCCTTGATCGAGGCTCATACCAGGGAGTTCAGCGAGCATCTTTTTGGTAGTAGCAATGGCTTGAGGAGAACAATTTTGAGTGAGTTCAGTGGCAAATTCAAAAACCGCTTGATCGATGATTTCTTTATTATAAAGTTTATTGATTAACCCTATATTTTCTGCTTCTTCGGAGTTAATAATTTTTCCGGTGAGCAATAATTCACGCACACCAAGCCCACTAATTTTCTTTAACAAAAAAACCATTACAATAGCAGGGATAAATCCAATTTTTACCTCCGTATAGCCCATTTTAATACCTGGAATTGCAAAGCAAAAATCGCAGATCGTAGCCAAGCCACAACCACCTGCAAGGGCATGCCCCTCCACCTGTGCAATAATAATTTTGGGGGATGTATAAATCTGTTTAAAAAAGGCAGCGAGTGCCGCAGAATCAGACCTGTTTTCTTCAAGAGAATAATCCTGTAATTGTTGAAGATAGGCAAGGTCAGCTCCTGCAGAAAATGCTTCACCAGCGGCTTTCACAATAATAACCCTGATTGCTTGATCAGATTCAAAATGGGTGATTGCTGCTTGAAACTCCTGAATAAGTACAGGATGAAAAGCATTTCTTTTTTCTGGTCTGTTGAGGCATATTATACCTACTCGATCCTTGGTTTCCGATGTTATGTATTGATAGGCGTTCATAATAATGTCCACAAAGGTAGGACAAATTAATTGGCTGGCCTATCGGGATGATTTATCAACTATTTTTTTGGTTTGTTATTGGACTTTGACTTCGATTTTTTGCTATTGTCATAAAACTTTTTTTCTTGTGTTTTTTTGCTATTGCTTGTAGCGCCTGACTGACGAGCTGGATCTGTATTTTTTAGACCTAATGATTCATAGATTAGCGGTACAGCAACCCATTGACCATTCTTGTACAGCATACCATCCACTGTGCCATCAGGTATATAAGTGCCAAATGCGCCTTTGCTTTCCTCCGTCTGTGGTTTTATAAAATCATATACGATTGCATCAATCTTAGGATCATAGTTGAGTGATACGCCAGCATCGGATTTGAATTCGAGAATGAATCGCTTCACTTTCTTGATCCCTTCATCTTTTTTAGCTTCAAAAATTGGTGCGCCAAAGAATGGCTGTCCATTGCTAAAATACAATACATCAACTATCTTTTGAGTGCTTAAACCATTCATTCCGTTCCAGCCGATCAGGGTATAATAATTGTAATTATCCACTGTTTTTTGGATTAGGTTATAATAGACGCAGCCATACCAGTTTTTATTGGTCAATACTGTGTCTTCAGCATTTTTTAGCTTGGATGAGTTATCAATGAGCGGAAATAGTTTTAGGGAATCTTGATTCATTTGTATAGCACCGTAATAGGTATAGCTAGTCTTTTCTTGTAGGGCATCTGATGGCAATCCAAAGCTGTCCGCTGCAGTTTTATCATTGCTGGGTATCGTCCATGTGATGATTCTAAAACTGCTGTCAGCAGGATATTTGAACGAAATATTCTCCAATTCGCTGAATGGATAATGGAATGAATTAGGCGTTTTCAACGCTTTAACCAAGGATGGGACAAAGGTTTTAGCCATTTCCTGTCTTTTAGTTCCTGAAAATTCCGAGGCTATGGTGTTGAATTGTCGTACTAGGCTATCTTCCCATTCAGGTAGTGAATTGATTGCTGTCGCTGTTTCAGCAGCTGGCGCAGCTTCCTGTGCCAATAATCCAAGAGAAAAGATGGAACATAATAAGAACAAAAAATACTTCATCAATATAAAAATTAATTATTAAATACCAGATAATAAATGATTAAAAAGGTTTAATTGTAATAAAAACCTCAAAGAAATGGCAAATATACATTAAGAACGCTATTTTTGACGGAAAATTGCAATCTGAAAAACTTACTTTCTTATTTAGCGCATCATCACCAGGTCACTTCTCGCAACCTATTGATCCTCTTTGCGATCTTAGTAGTCAGCTTTTTTATGAGCAATCGAAAATTTCAATTCCGATACGAAGAAGGCAAACTTTGGCGATATGAAACACTGTATGCACCCTTTTCATTTGCACTCCAAAAATCTAATGTTGAACTAGAAGCTCAAAAAAAAGAGTTGACCGATAATTTTATTCCCTATTACAAATGGAATGAAGATATTCGCATTGAATCCTTGAAAACATTCAATGCCGAACTCGAAAAAAAAATGGGTCTCGAAAGTCAAAATAAAACGAATTCTAACTATGATCTGAATCGCTATAAATCAACTGGAGAAGCTATCCTCAATAATATTTATGATCGAGGCATTATAAAAAAAGAAGAAGTGGACTACGGCAAGTCCTTTCCCAACAACTTGTACATACTCAAAAAAAACGTGAGTGAACTTGCAAAATTTGAGGACTTCTTAACCACTAAAGCAGTCTTGCAATACCTACTCGAAAAAATTAAAGATTACCCACAACTAAACCCCGAGTTGTTGCTGGCTGCATTGCAACATGGCATAACACCTAATATTACCTTTAGCGAAGATACAAGCAATAAGCTGCTTAAAGATGCACTGGATAATATCCTTTCTACCAAGGGAGTAATAGAAGAAGGACAATTAATCATTCAGCAAGGATCTATTATTACTGATGAAAAATATCAGATACTTTACAGCATGCAAAAAGCTTATGAAAGAGATGAAAATAGCCCTAACCGTCACTACTTAAACAAAGTGGGATCACTGATTGTGAATGCCCTAATTTTTATCTCATTTTATTTATTCTTGCGCTACTTTCAACCTGAAATAGTCAATAGCAATCGGCGGTTTAGCTTTATCATATTTTCTATATTGATCTATGTCATAATCACTCGATTATTGTCTAACAAAGACAATCTTTATTTACTATATGCCATACCATTTTGCTTGCAGCTTATCATCAATTTTAATTTTTTTGGAATAAGAGTGGCGTGGATGTCTTTTACTATTACGCTATTACTAGTAAGTATATTTATTCCAGTGAGTTTTGATTTTATTGTTGTGCAATTTTTGGCTGGATTAGTCACCATAGTGACTGGACGTAAGACTTACTATGGCAAACAGTTTTTTATCAATGCATTTTTTGTTTTTTTAGTTTATTTTATCAGTATGATGGGTTTCACCCTCATGGGTGCCGGCAATATTTCAAGAATAGAATTACCACTTGGCACAGCATTATTGTTCAACTCGTTTTTAATTTTACTAGCTTATCCCATTATCCCATTTTTTGAAAAAATATTTGGGTTTGTGTCCAATCTCTCACTGGTTGAAATCAGCGATCTCAATAAGCCCTTGCTCAAAGAATTGGCACAAAAAGCCCCAGGCACTTTTTGGCATTCCTTGCAAGTAGCTAGCCTTGCGGAATCAGTTGCGGATGAACTTGGGGCAAGCCCTGTATTGGTAAAAGTGGGTGCCCTTTATCATGACATAGGTAAAATGCAAAACCCTGGCTGGTTTATAGAAAATCAAAAAGGCGGGGTCAACCTGCACAGTGACATAGATCCTAAACAGAGTGCAGCCATTATCATCGCACACGTATCGCACGGCATTGAGCTTGCCAAAGCGAATAAGCTGCCTGCTCCCATCATAGATTTTATTCGCACCCATCATGGTACTGCTAAACTAACACAATTTATTTCTAAAGCGGAAGAGATGGCTCAGGGCGAAAAATTAGATCTTCGATATTTTACATATCCAGGACCATTGCCATTCTCCAAAGAGACCGCTATACTCATGATGGCAGATAGCTTGGAAGCCGCTACCCACTCACTAAAAAACCCCGATGAAGAACAAATAAATAATCTGGTGGATGAGGTCATCGAAAGCAAAATAAAACAACACCAATTTGATCGAAGCGATCTGACCTTCAAAGATCTACAAACTGCTAAGGTCATATTTAAGAAGTTGCTGGTAAGCAAATTCCATACAAGGGTCAGCTATCCATCCGAAATGAAAATTAGTTAGATTGAGTGGGAATTGGATTGGATTACTCTTTATCTAATTATTTTTTTGATTACTTATAGGCCCGCGATGTTTGCGAATTATTTTTTTTCTTGACAGCAAAAATCTTTGCTTAGGCTCTATTTTTTAGGGCTGGAAGGTTAAAAATCATTTGAATATTTACTTGCAGAGTGAACTTGCCAGCCCTGTACTAACCTTTTTAATCCGAATCGCTAACTGTGCAATTTACCATTACCGATTTAGGATTTACGATTTTGGATTTTGTTGCAACAACAGCACTAAGTATAGCGTCCAGTGTCTAGTTAAAGCGATAGGGATAGCAGTGGATATCCTTTTAGGAGGCCATAAAATAGCTGTATATAAGATGATTGAAAGACGCTTGGTTGTAAGTAAAAAAAATGAAAGTTAATAGTGCTCAAGCCTCCTAAAAGATAGGAACGTATAGCCCGGGCCTGTAAGGCATCGCCAAAAATTATAAAAATTAAGTAGCTAAACAGCCCTGTTCATTAGATATCCATTTACTTATTACAAAATTCAATAATCATGTCGGATACAACTTTACACTATTGAAATGCACAATGCCTAGGCTAATTTTATTGGTTGTAAGTAATTGGAACTTACTCACTCCACTTCACTTCACTGTTCCCATTCATCATTACTCAAATTCCAGTGCTTCGATGGCGGCCATTAGCTCGCGGTAGGTCTTATCCTCCTTTTGCTCCTTTGCGATAGGAAGCCCTAAATGCCAAGTTGCTATAGCCTCTTCGGGACGGTCTTGCTCGGCATACCATTGTCCCAATTGATAATAGGAAGCTAAATAGGACGGATTTTCCATAATCAGTTTTTCCAGTATAGCAATTGCTTTTTCCTTATTCAAAGCCTTGTATTCCTCTAAAGCTAAAATATAATACAGAAATGGGTCTAGCGGATTTTCGCTAATCAGTTGATTTATTGCAATAATTCTGTCCACTAGAACTTAGATTTGTTGCAAAATTACTACCTTTGCGAAATTTTTATAAAAAAAACAAATAGATGAAATTTCTCGTTTGTATAAGTAAAGTGCCCGATACTACTGCTCGTATAGCCTTTACGGATAATAATACAAAATTTGCCACTGAGGGCGTTCAATATATTATGAACCCCACAGACGAATGGTATGCTTTGGTGCGCGCTATAGAGCTAAAAGAGGCCTTAGGAGGCACGGTAACGGTCATTAACGTAGGTGGTGCGGACGAAGAGACCATCATACGCAAAGCATTGGCCATAGGTGCCGATGATGCGGTAAGAATTGATGCCGAGCCAGCCGACTCTTATTTCGTAGCAGGGCAAATAGCCGAATATGCCAAATCACACGGATTTGACCTCATCTTCACTGGCAAGGAAACGATTGATTACAATGGCTCTTGTGTAGGCGCGATGATCGCTGAATTTTTAGACCTGCCTTTTGTATCACTTGTATCACGTTTGGAACTGAATGGTGCCACTGCATCTATGGATCGCGAGATCGAAGGTGGAACTGAGGTGCTGGAAGTGACTGGACCTCTTGTGGTAAGTTGCCAGAAAGGGCTTGCCGAACAGCGTATCCCCAATATGCGTGGGATTATGACTGCTCGTACCAAGCCGTTACAGGTATTGCCACCCGTAGCAAGCATTGCCCCATTGACTGCCATTTCACTTTATGAACCACCAAAAGGAAGAGGCAATGTGCATCTAATATCGCCTGATAATGTAGAGGAATTGGTGGATTTATTACATCGTGAAGCTAAGCTGATCTAATTCAATTATTTCACCTAGTTTTATATTTTGTATTATTCCGTTCAATTGGCAATCATTATTCGTTAAGCAAATTATTTTATTAAAAAAAATCTTCTAATTCTTTATGGTTTTAGTATTTATAGAGCAAGAAAATGGCAAGATTAAGAAGTCGAGCATCGAAGCCGCTTTTTATGCTGCTCAGTTAGCCAAGTCAACAGCTGATAGTGTGAGTGCTGTAGCCTTAGGACAGTTCGCCGCTGGTGAGCTTGAAAGCCTAGGTGCTTATGGCGTCCCTACAGTACATTATATCAATCAAGCGGCACTGAATCATTTCGATGGAAAGCTTTATGCTGCTGCCATCGCTGAGGTTGCCAACCGCACAGGCGCAGGAACCATCGTAATATCCAATCACTATAGTGGCAAGGGGCTAGCTGGCCGACTTTCTGTAAAGCTCAAGGCGGGTATCGTATCAGGTGCTACCGCATTACCCGATGCCGGGCAGGGCAACTCAGTGAGCAAGAACGTATTCTCAGGCAAGGGGATCGCACACGTCAAAGTCAATAGCGATAAGAAAATAATAGCCCTCAATCCCAATTCTTTCCCTCCTCAAAAAGGGGAAGGACAGGCGGCTATACAAGTCGCTGAGGTCACTCTTCCAGCTTCCACATTGGCTGTTAAGTCTGTCAATAAGGTGAGTAGCAGTATCCCACTTTCTGAGGCCGAACTAGTCGTGTCAGCAGGACGCGGATTAAAAGGACCTGAAAACTGGGGAATGATCGAAGAGATGGCGAATATACTCGGAGCTGCCACCGCCTGCTCACGCGCAGTAGCGGATGTACATTGGCGTCCTCATCATGAGCACGTAGGGCAAACGGGTCTTACCATACGCCCTAATCTATACATCGCCATCGGTATTTCTGGAGCCATACAACACCTAGCTGGTGTCAATAGTTCTAAGGTAATTGTGGTGATCAATAAAGACCCTGAAGCTCCATTCTTCAAAGCAGCCGATTATGGTATTGTAGGCGATGCATTTGAGGTAGTTCCTAAGCTCAATGCTGCACTAAAAAAATTCAAGGCAGGCGCATAATATTTTTTTGTTAGAAAAATTTTTCAAAGGCAGATGAATAAAATAGAATTAGAGATTGTAGCACTATCCCATAGTATTACCCAAAACCAATCCTATGCTGTGGTATTAGGAGAAAAGCAGGGAGTGCGCCGTCTGCCCATCGTTATAGGAAGTTTTGAGGCTCAAGCCATTGCCGTAGCGCTGGAGAAAATGAGCCCCTCTCGACCACTTACCCACGACCTGATCCGCAACTTATTCCTCGACTTTAATATCAAACTCCTAGAGATAGTGATAAGCAACTTGCAAGAGGGCATATTTTTTTCTCAGTTGGTATGTGAACAAAATGGCGATTTTGTAGAGATTGACTCTAGGACCTCTGATGCGTTAGCGCTTGCTGTGCGTTTTGGATGCCCTATTTATACCTACGATTTTATTATGGACTCAGCGGGTATCGTACTCGAAAATCCTGGGGTGCCCACTAAGGAAGTTTCTAAAAAATCTTCCTCTAAAGCAACTACAGGAATCAATGAGCTTGAAATGGTGTCCCTCAAGGATTTGCAAGAATTATTGAATGAGGCCATCGCCGCTGAAGATTACGAAAAGGCTGCTAGCATACGCGATGAGATGCAAAAAAGAGAGGCTAAATAATTAGCTACAATCTTCACCTTTGAAGGCTATCCTTCACTCATTTCATAGCAGGATAATAATATATATTGAAAAAGCTTTGTCGCATCCTAAAAGTGGCAAAGCTTTTTTATTTACAATATCTTACCAACTAGGTCGGATGGGACTATAAAGACAACCCTGTGCAAGGCGCGAAAACATCAAGTAGGTTAGCTGAAATTTCTACGCTTAGATTAGTTATATACTTACTATTTGATTTATTATGGCGATGCCTTCGGCCCAGGCTATCCAGGGCTACGCTATCGCTTCGGTGCGGGGCAGGCAGGCTTTCGGCTTTATGATTGATAAGCTGTGGAAAGCCTGCCAGCCCCACACTAAACCCTTCCTATCCTTATCGCTCATGCGCGATTCAAGATCCTGATGGTAATTACAATATTCACTCTATGCTTTTTCACTAAGACTATTTCTAATTAGGTGACCTATTCAAGCTCTATAGCTGGTATATTCATTATTCAGCCTTTGCCATCATTCATTGTATTGGTTGGTAATTCGATAGGGATTAACCTATGTAAAATTTAGCTTTAGTACATCATCAGTGGATGCTTACTAGACCGTTAGTTTGGTGCTTATGGCTTAGCTGAATATTGTGCTTTGGAACGAAAACAATATCTTCACTGTTAATATGGATTCAATATGAATTATTCTCTTATCCTCATACCCATAATCAGCGCACTGATCGGCTGGTTTACGAATTGGATTGCTATAAAAATGTTATTTCATCCCAAGGAGAAAAAGCGGTTTTTGTTTTTTGAATTTCAAGGTGTTTTCCCCAAGCGGCAAAAGGAAATTGCTATGCAGCTCGGATCTTTAGTTTCGGAGCAGTTAATCTCCATGAAAGAAATAAAAGAAAGGATTAATTCTGAAATTGACCTTGTACATATTAAGTCGCTTGTGGAACAAAAAATGGATATTTACCTCAATGATACATTTGAAAGGGATCATCCTATCATGTCATTATTTGTAGGGGATGGCACTAAGCAAGGGATCAAGCAAAATATATTGAAACAGGTGGATGATATGGCCCCTACGGCTATTAATAATTTTTTAAATACCCTTGAATCTAAAGTCGATATTCATAAAATAGTATCGGACAAAGTCAATGCTTTATCCCCTGATCAATTAGAAGTCTTGATGAACCGCGTAGTCAATAAAGAGTTTAAGTTTATCGAAATTCTCGGTGGTGTACTTGGCTTTCTGATTGGAATATTGCAGGTATTAATTATGTATTTGTTTGGCTCTTAGCATCGCTTGAACTAACTATAAGCTTGATTCTCTTCTAACGAAAATACTATTATTATTCCTAGCTCTCCGAAATTAGCTAAGTATCAAAAAAATTAACTATATTTGTAAATACAATAAATATTAGAATAAGATACTTACCTACCTATTGTTCATTTACTTGCTAATTTTTGTTGTGGACATTGAGAATCGTTCTTTTATTATTAACCTATTAAATTTTATTTTTATAAGAAACGCAATGAAATTTTCAAATCCATTAATCGCTATTTATAGAATAGGTTTTTGATGGTTGGTTGTTTAACTAACCAGCTTTCTGCCCAGTGTTTTACGGATGATAGCAGCCCGTCTTCACAGCTATTGTTTAACTCCTGTCCTAGTAACTGCAATGAAGAAAATCCTAATTATGTGCTTGATGCTGATTAAGGTTATTCTGGCTCGTATGAAAAATAGGTAATCCATTCTAATAGTTCCGTTACAAGTAAATGAACTTTTGTGCTAGGGTTAGCTTCAATTGGTGTTTTTGCTCCTTGCAATTGTAATAATTTTTGTGCTCTATTAATTGCATCTTCTTGGCTTCCTATTTCATAGATAATTTGTAATATCGAAGTATTTCCGTGTTCGTACTCAAATGTTTTATACCCTTTGTAAGTCCTTATATTTTCTTGTAATAGTTTATAGATTTCTGCTCTTGGCAATGCTACATTAGCGTCCACTTCAGATAAATGCAGCAAAAGCCAAAGTTCAAAAACTTCATTGCTGTATGCTGTTTCAATATTATTGTCTTTTGCAATTTCAAATGCATCTTCAAACCTTTTAATTTTGGTCGCATTTTCGTCTGCATCATCTTTGTCAAAAACAGCCCATACAACATCAACTTCTTTTTTTGATTCAACCGAAAGTTTTTCCCTTTCAACTATAGCTTGCTCCACAACACCTTTAGGATCTCTGCCTGTTCCTACTGGTTTAAGAAATATTGTTTCTTTGGGAATTTTATTTTTGAAATGCTCAAAATAAGTGGGTTCTGTGTTTTCATCTTCGCAAACTATTAAGAACAAATATTGATACCTTTTGAATCTTATCGGTCGTTCTTCTAATTCCTTTTCTTGAAACTTTTTTAGCTTACCTTTTTTTGCCATTATTTTTTAATTTTAATGGTTTAAAAGGGCTTAAAAATGGAACAGCCCCATATCTTCCTTCAAAATATCTTTTCTCTTTATCGGTGTCGGGTCTTTCTTTTTCTATTTTAGAAGTTTTGGAATCTCCTAAATAAACGAAGTCAGATAGTGAAAATATTTCTGTAGATTCCCATTTGTTTTTTTCGGTAAAATAAATTTGGTCTCTTCTAAGGTCTGAATATGAAAGTAAGTTTGTATCGTGAGTGGCAAAAATTAATTGAGCATTGTTGGGATTGGTTTTTTTACTCAAAAACATATTTATTGTGTCCAACGTCAATAACGGGTGCATCTTTGCCTCAATTTCATCAATGATTAAAACACCTCCATTTTTTAAAGCCCATAAAATTGGTCCACTTAAATGGAATGCTTTATTCGTTCCTTTTGATTCTCTCTCGTCAAAATTCCAGGCTATATTTTTGCCTGTTTCTTTTCCATCAGATGAATATATTTTATGTAGTGCCTGAACCGAATAACTTTGGGAATCCGATAATTTTTTTATCAGCAAATTCCTAGTGCTTTCATTTATATTTTTAGGAAGGTCTGCTTCATCAAATTCTTTTTTAGAAATATCTACTCCTATGAAACCGAGGTTTAGCCGTAAAAGATATTCAGTTATATTTTCTCTGTCTAATTCATTATCCCACATACTAACAGTCCTTATTTCTTCATCTTCTGTGTCAATACCATCAATATTATTAAAATGTTTAAACCATTGAAATATAGTTTTAGCTTCTTCAACATTAAGCATATCGCAAGTCGAAAGAAATAGCGCATTGGGTCTTGTTGCTTCAATTGCTGCATCAATTACTTTAGTGTTTCCTTTAAAGCCTGACGATGGGTCTATAGTATCTCCCTTTCTTAAAAACAATGGAACTTCTCTACCTACAGATTTTCTATATAACCACTCACTTGCAACTTCTTCTTTATGAAATTCTAGCCCATACCTGTATTTGTGCTCATTAATGATGAATGTAATCTCAAATTTTGTCGGTTTTGACTCCCAGCCTTCACGAAGTAAAAACGGGTCAAATGGCAATCTTGTTGTCGATGAAGAACGTGTAGAAAGATGAACAAGTTTTTCAATCAAGCTCAATGCAAGTAAAAGATTGCTTTTACCACTTCCGTTTGCCCCATAAATAGCCAAAGCGTTTAGAGCATTGTGTTTCCCATTGGAAATGATATTGTCCAAATATTCCTTTTGCTGTGAGGCAGGTATTAGGCTCAAAATCTGTTCTTCGCCTATTGAACGATAGTTGGCGACTTTAAATTCTATCAACATAGCCTATTTTGAATAATTTTCGCAAAGATAAGGTAGTTCAATATAAATTACAAATTAATTGTTAATAAATTTGCGGTAAATTGTCGTGTAGAGCCATCGTGGTTAAAATACTTATAAGTGCAGTTTTGGCGAGTTAATTAGGGTGCCTCCTTACACTTGCCCCAATATTTAGGTTTGTTTATATTATTAGCCATGCTTTGTATTGATTCAATATTTTTAATATAGGAAATATATTTAATGTATTTATGGACAAGGAATCGTAGCGAGCACGTAGCGCAGCGCAGTAAAGCGGAGAGTCCGGCTCTGATGCGGCGTGCAACAGAGCAGCAGAGTGGCCCCAAATTGTCTTTTTTATTATTTTTATTGATCGCTTGGTTTTGCACTAAATCTGTATTTTTTTTAGGTCTTGCTCCTAGTATCTCGGCTGGTGTATTTTTGACTTTGATTGATCATTAGTGTTAGGATTCATAGCGCGGATCAGGTCGCATAGGCAGCTTGGCCATAAGCTCCACATCGAGCATGTAGTGGCCATACTCTTCCATAATTCGCCCTTTGAGGAGGTAGAATCCCTTGCCCTTAAACTTGTACTTGCTATACGATGGCGCAAAATGCACGGAATCAAAAAGCAATCCCTCTGCATCGACAAATGTGCCGAATGCCATAGGCTCGCTTTTCTTAGTCCTAATTCCTTTAGTAGTGATGAGGTATCCCAGCATGCGTAAGGTATGGCCACTGTTAGCCATCATATCTTTAGCCATTATATCGCCTCTAAAGGCGGTCTGCAGCATGCTGAATGGCGAGCATAGCGGGAATCCCAAAAGTTCGATTTGTTCATAGGCATCTTCATCAGGTGCCAGCTCTAGGGGCGGGATATGAAAAGTTGGTGTGGGGATGTAAAACAGTGTGGGGGCTGTGGTTATAGGAACTTCCTTGTGCTGGGTGAGCATGGCTGCTTCCCACATCATCGTTTTGCGCGGTAGGTTGGTGAATCGGAGTGCATTGATGCGCAGGAGTATGTTTACTTGCTCTAGCGATGGACGCAGCCGTTCGATAAAATCCTGTAGGCTCAGGTATGGCCCGTGGCGCTGCCGCTCGGCGGGGATCTCCGCCGCTAGCTGTTGTTCCAGATCCTTGAGGTGGATGAAACCCAGGTATATATCTTCACCAGTAATATGTGTGAGGTAGTGGCTATGATTCACACAGGGAGGATGTATGGTCGCACCGCTGATACGCGCCTCGTGTACATAGAGTTCAGTGCTGTAAAACCCCCCAAAATTATTGATCACCCCGACCATAAATTCCAATGGGTAATAGGTCTTGAGGAATAGGCTCTGGTAGCTCTCCACTGCATAGCTGGCCGAGTGTGCCTTGCTAAAGGAGTAGCCACTGAAACTCTCTATTTGCCGCCATACTTCCTTGGTAATCGCTTCAGGATAATTGTATTCGGCACAGTTAGCAAAAAACTTATCGGCGATGCGGCGCATCTCCTTAGATGATCGCGCCTTGCCACTCATACCCTTGCGCAGCACATCGGCCTCAGCTAGGGTGATGCCCGCAAAATAGTGCGCCACTTTTATCACATCTTCTTGATAGACCATAATGCCGAATGTCTCTTTCATTAGCTCCTCCATTTTGGGATGTATGTACTGAAAATCCTTGGGGTGGTGGTGGCGGTATATGTATTCACGCATCATCCCTGACTGTGACACCCCTGGTCTGATGATCGAGCTTGCAGCTACTAGGGTGGGGTAGTTGTCACATTCGAGCTTGCGGATAAGCTGGCGCATAGCTGGGGATTCGATGTAGAAACAACCCACGGTCTTGCCAGTCTTGAGGTGGGCATTGATAACGGGGTCTTGCATAAATTTTTTTGTGGCGCGTATATCCACAGTTTCTCCTCTGTTTTGTCGGATGATTTCTACTGTATCTTTTATATGTCCCAGCCCGCGCTGGCTTAGAATATCGAATTTATACAGGCCTATTTTTTCGGCTATATGCATATCGAACTGGGTAATGGGGAAACCCTTAGGAGGTATCTCAGTGGCGGTATAGGCGTGTATGGGTAACTCGCTTATGAGTACGCCACCAGCATGGATAGATAGGTGGTTAGGAAAATTAGATAAGTAATCATAATACTTATATATAGTTTTAGTTACACTGTCTTTATTAAAGTTATTAGTGAGTATTAATTCATCAATTTCCGCCTTGGGATAGCCCAGCACTTTGCCGAGCTCGCGGATGGTAGAGCGATCCTGAAAAGTATTGTAATTAGCAAGTAAGGAGGTGTATTCAGCTCCGTATTTATGAAATAGGTAGGAGATGATCTCATCTCTATCTTTCCATGAAAAATCGAGGTCAATGTCGGGTGGGGAGCTTCGGTATAGATTGAGAAATCGCTCAAAATAGAGGTCTAGACTGATGGGATCTACTTCGGTAATTTCGAGGCAGTAGGCGATAATACTATTGGCAGCGCTCCCTCTACCTACATAATCGAATCCCCTGTGTCGGCAGTACTGTACGAGGTCCTGAGCTACTAGAAAATAGGCGCAGAAGGAAAGTTGTCGGATAATATCTAGTTCTTTCACTGCGCGCTTATAAGCTTCATCGCCATTGTTGCCATATCTTTTTTTCACACCATCAAAGGTGAGCCTGGCAAGGTATAAGTAATCGGCATCGGGCGTGGCTAGGAATGATTTTTTGTTTTTGTTTTGGTGAAAGGTGTAGCTAATGTCGCAGGAGGCCATCAGCCATTCGGTATTGTGCACTATGAGGGGATATAACTCGTATTTATGTCGGAGCTCATCGGGTGCTAAAGGGCTATGCTGTAAGGATGCTAGTTGGGATTTAGTGAGCTTATGTACTAGGGTATTGTGGTGTATGGCGCGCAAGAGCTTATGTGCCTGATACCCCTTGGTATCGGGAAAGCTTATGGTGTGGAGTATCACCAAGCGGGGCAGCAATTGCTTGAGAGGAGCCAGGGGGAGCTGGGTGAGTTCAGCAGGACTTATGCCGATCCATTCCGCAGGTTTCAACAAGCGGTTTCGCCCGCGATTCCAAGGGATGATAAACCATACATGGTCTAATTCGGGTGGCTCCGCCGGTAGTTTTTGCTTGTTGCTAATATAGGGCGTGAGAAACCGATTAAGGGCCAGCAATCCCTCCATATTGCGCGCCAATCCTATGAACAATTGTTCATCACCATTTCTAAAGTCGATGCCTATGAGCGGCTTGATCCCTTCTTCCTGTGCTAGCTCTATAAACTCAAATAGACCTGAAGTATTATTGATATCCGTAAGCGCTAGGCTGCCTATCCCTGCTGACTTGGCCCATTGAACGAGACCAGCCACTGAAAATATACCATACTTAAAGCTGAACCAACTATGACAATTTAAATACATATTCACTTAATAATTAATAGAATACACTACACCTATTAAAGTAATAGGTGATTGCCATATTATTGTCTTGCTTGCCATTCCGCCTCGGTGAACCTCCCCACTGAATTGCTAGCTGGCCTCTCTTTATCGCAGGGCAAATATAGAATTATTTTAGCATATATGAGCAAAATAGTAAAAATAATAGTAGAATACTAAAAAGTTATTATTTTGAGTGAAATAGAAAAAAGCGCAATAATGGTGCATATTAATGAATGAATGATTGTACATATTTTGTAGCGCAAATATTAACTTACTAAAGAAGCCAAATGACAATAGAATACGGAAATTGAGACAATAGAATGACGTATGAATAGGAGCTAAATGCTGAATCCACAATCCTGTATTGTTCTAGCAAACTTGAAATGGAAACCCTATGAAGGGTTCTGGTTATGGACTACACCTAGCAACTAAATTCAGGATTGTAATCGATAATCGTAAATCATGGCTAAGGAAAATCATTGCTATGCAGTAGGCTCAATGATGGTATGAAAAGGTGGTGGTAATAAGACACCAATCGACAATATAAGATTTTGGTTATGTATCTTTGCCAGTCATGAAAAAGATAAAGCAATTACAGATTTGGACTAGGATACCCAATTCCGAGCAAGAACAATTGACGGAGTGTTCGCGTTATGATGACAAAGGTCAGCTCTTATTTCACGAGTCCTTTACGATCAATGGTCAGTTACAAGGACGGGAGGTATATGAGTATGATGCAGAAGGAAAACTGATAAGCGAATATTATAATTTTAGTGGTAAAGACTGGGACGAAGTTCATCAATATGAATATGGTGCTGATCTTAAACCTATCAGTAAAACCATAAAATACGCCGATGGCAGTCATACAAAGTTTCAGCATCAATACGATACAGAACAGCGGACACTGGTCATTGAAGCACTAGGAGCTGATGGAGATCAGGAGGAAAAAATAGTGCGTGAGTATGATGAAAATGGATTATTGATAAGAGAAGATTCTTATAGATGGGGCGATTTGAGAACGAGCAATTTATACCTATTTGATGATCAAAAAAGATTAATAGTTGAAGAGCAGCATGATGTGGATGGATTAATAGAACGCAAAGAGGTTATCTATTTTGAATCTGGAAAGACCAAAGAACGCAGAGTATTCGATCGAAAAATGCAATTGTCGGCTATTATTCAAAATGAAGTGGACGAACAGGGTAGGGTCATAAAACAAACCTCGAAAGATAGAAACTTACCCTACAATAATTTTGTATTACAACACAGCTATAATGAGGAGGAGCGCCAGCAAGTAACGAAGGTAATTGACGCACAAGGCGGTCTAGTGAGTGAAAAAACACTCTGGCACGATGCCGATGGAATGGTTGTTAAGGAGCAGATAAAATCTCGAAAGACAAGTCAATTTGACCTGAGCAGAGATCACAATGCCAAAGATGAATTATTGAGGTATAATTATGAATTTTGGGACTAGTCATATACAAGGTTCTAAAAAAAAATGATGGACTATCCTACAAAGCAAAAACCAATGGTGAAACTAGCATCCTTATTATTTGCTATAGGTCACTCAATCAAAACAATAAAACAAAATAAACATTGAAAGATTTATACCTCGATAAAGGCTTAGGTGCTTCCATCCTTCGCGGCCATCCATGGATCTATTCAGGAGCAATAAAAAAATATCCCGAGGATATGGTTGATGGTGAAATGGTGCGAGTGCTCAATAGCCAGGGAAATTTTATGGCATTGGGTTATTATCAAGAAGGACAGAGCATCGCAATAAAGGTGCTTTCACTAAAGGATGAAAACATAACGAATGTATTTTGGTTAGCGCGCCTACAAAACGCATGGGAATTGAGAATGAAATTGGGCTTGTATTCAGAAGGCAATAATGTTTTTCGATGGGTCAATGGAGAAGGGGATTATATGCCTGGCCTTATTATCGACTATTATAATGGAGGCGTGGTAATACAATATCACCACCCATTTTATTTAAGTGTAGAAAAACAAATTGTGGACAGCATAAAAGCAATAGTAGGCGAGGAATTAGCATTTATATTTCGAAAAAGTCAATCCACTTTATGGCGCAAGTCGAGGATCATAATGGAGGATGAATGGCTCTATAAAAAGCATGAAAACTTAGAAGAAAATATAGCCATCTCTGAAAGATCAATTCATTACAAGATAGAACCAGACAATGCACAAAAAACAGGTTTTTTTATTGATCAGCGCGATAATAGATCATTGGTTAGACAACTCGCTGAGAACAAGAAGGTGCTCAATACTTTTTCTTACACAGGTGGTTTCTCGCTCTCAGCACTTGCAGGGGGGGCAAGCAAAGTCGTATCAGTTGATTCATCGGAAAGGGCTATGAAAGAATTAGAGCAAAACTTGTCACTCAATGATTTTCCTGTAGATAAGCATCGCTCAATCGTTGCGGATGTCTTTGATTTTTTCAAGGAAGAAACTGAGATGTATGACATTGTAATCCTCGATCCGCCTGCCTTTGCTAAAAATAAATCGGCCTTGCAAAACGCCAGTAAAAGTTATAAAAGACTCAATATAGCAGGGCTTAAAAAATTAAATGCAGGTGGCTTGTTAATGACCTATTCTTGTAGCCAAGTGATAGACCAAAAACTGTTTGAAGGTATAATTACTTCATCCATCATAGAGTCAGGACGTACAGCACGATTATTGTACCGCCTCGATAGCGGAGCCGACCATCCCCATTTATTAATCCATCCTGAAGGAAGATACCTCAAAGGGCTGGTTATAGAAGTAAACTAATAAGTTAAAAAATGAAGCCAAAATCAATAGAAATATTATATGAAGATGATTACTTAATCATTGTAAATAAACCCGCAGGCATATATAGTGTACCTGACCGCCATCAATCTGAAAAGGACAATTTGCTTTTTCGATTATGGGCCATCGATGATGCTATACTCCCTGTACACCGATTAGACAAGGACACAAGCGGCGTGATCTGTTATGCTAAGGAAGCTGAGACCCATCAACTAATGAACACGTTATTTGAAGAAAGAAAGGTACAAAAGACCTATTTAGCCTTAGTCAATGGCATAATGCGCCAAGCGGAAGGCCTTATCGATGCGCCAATTGCTGATAGAGCTGGGCAGCCAGGAACTATGCGTATACACCCTGATGGCAAGCCATCACTTACTAACTATAAAGTAGAAAAAAATTTCCAAATGTTTACCCTTGTCAGCATGTATCCACATACTGGTCGTACCCATCAAATTAGAGTACATGCACTGAGCATAGGACATCCACTCGCCATAGACCCCATATATGGAACGCGTAGCGAGCTTCGCCTATCAGAGATAAAACGCAATTACAAGTTTAGTGGAACAGAAGAAAATCCCATAATGCAGCGCCTCACCTTGCATGCGAAGGAATTAAAATTTCCCCACCCTTATACACAAGAGCTGGTAACCGTAACTGCACCACTGCCCAAGGATTTTCATGCATTGCTTAGTCAACTTGAAAAATGGGGCTAATGGATCACAATGATGGGCAAGGCTATTTATATTATTTGATCTATAAACCATGTGGTATTAATAGCCAATTTTCAGATCAGAATAGCTTGAAAGAAATAGAGGGGCTAAATGGTATCGCTAAAAATGTATATCCCATAGGTCGGCTCGACAAGGATAGCGAAGGCTTGCTCCTATTAACCAGCGATCCCTCGATGAATAAGACCATCATCGGCAAATCCAATAAATTTGAAAAAGAATATTGGGTTCAAGTGGAAGGAGAAATAACTGTGGAAGCTATAGAGCAATTGCGAGGTGGTATAGCGATAAAATTGCCTGATGGCGAGGTGTATAATACCGAGCCCGCCTATCTATCTATCTATGAAAAAGAGCCCGTACTGCCACCGCGCAATCCACCTATCCGATATCGAAAATCAGTTCCTACTAGCTGGATAAAATTGGTCATTAGGGAGGGCAAAAACCATCAGGTACGCAAGATGACCAGTGCTGTGGGATTTCCTACGCTGCGACTAGTTCGTGTTCGTATAGGGCCATTTACACTGCCTACGCCACTTCGTTCTGGTATGGTCTCTAAGATCACTCCAGCTAAATTTCTTGCACTGGTTCAGGAAGCAAAAACCAATCCTTCTTCGCGCAAATAAGCGTGGTTTAGGGGAACTGTAAGGGCTTAGTACAGGGCTAACAGATTCATGCTCTTAGTAGTGAGTCAGGTTGTCCTAGATGCTGCCAGCCCTGTACCAGAACGCAGCGAAGCCCTGACCAATCAAGTGTAAGTGAAGATTCTTGTTGCCGATAAAAAATAAAAAAATCGCAAGCAACCCAGTTCGTATGTCCCATCATCATCCTAGAATAATAAGCTAATAATGAAGCCTTAGATCATTTCGAGCATTTAGTGATTGATTATACAACTACTTGAGCGACTAGTATAGTGAAACATTATCAAAAAATAATTCGATCACTTAGGAACAATTAGGCAACTTACTGCGTTACCTATACTTTGTGGGGCTAGTAAAGCAGTCACTATAAAATATAATCCTAAAATTTTAATACAAAAAATATTGGAAAACGGAAATAACAATTTTAATACTGATTCAAGTAACACTATTAAGGAGGCCATCATGACCCTTGAAGGAGTGAGCCTTATGGAGTTTTTTGGGGCTAATAATAGCAAGTTTGAAATGATCAAAAAATCATTTCCGGGATTAAAAATTCATTCTCGGGGCAATAAAATTAGCCTTACAGGGACTGAAGAACAAGTGGAATTATTTGAGCGCAAGGTAGGACTGATGATTGAATTTTTGCGCCGTTATGGACAGCTATCAGAGGGCAATATCGAAAGCTTGCTTGAGGGTATTCAAATAGATCACTTAGAGAAACCCAAAAATTCCGAAGACGATATTATTGTTCATGGAAGCCGTGGCAATGCGGTGAAGGCTAGGACACCTAACCAAAAGGTGATGGTCCAGCTCTCCGAAGAAAATGATGTGCTATTTGCCATCGGTCCCGCTGGTACAGGTAAGACCTATACGGCTGTTGCCCTCGCCGTGCGTGCTTTAAAAAACAAACTGGTTAGGCGTATCATACTTACCAGACCAGCTGTGGAAGCAGGGGAAAGTCTGGGGTTCCTACCTGGGGATCTTAAGGAAAAAATTGATCCCTATTTAAGGCCATTATACGATGCGCTAGATGACCTTTTGCCTCCCGACAAGCTCAACTTGTATATGACTAACAGAATTATCGAAATCGCCCCTTTGGCTTATATGCGCGGCCGTACTCTTGACAATTCATTTATCATACTCGATGAAGCGCAAAACGCCACAGACTTGCAAATGAAGATGTTCCTAACTCGTATAGGACCATCTGCTAAATGTATAATTACTGGCGATATGACCCAGATTGACCTCCCTAAAAAAGTGAAATCGGGCCTGCCAAAATCCCTTCGTATCCTCAAAGATATTCCTGGTATAGGAATGATCTATCTCGGACAGGAAGATGTGATCCGACACAAGTTAGTAAAGCGCATTATCAAAGCTTATGAGCATGCTGATCGTGATGAACACCTCGAAAAAGATCCTTGGGAAAACAAGCGTCCTTACACCAATAATCCCACAGTGAACAATGGCCCTGACCCCATCGCTGAACCATAATTTATTGCTTAATTAAATCAATACTTTACTTGCTTGGAACACTAAAGACATTGGCTTGTCGCAGTCAATATGTCCTGGTGAGATGATCCTAATATTAAGAATCTATAAACAATAAAATAGTAATATTCCGATAAGAAAATTGGTTAAAATAATTGAGGTATGAAATTAAATTATGCCTAATTGTCTTGTCTTATAGTAATTAATTGTGTTCATTGCAAGCAAAAGATGAGTATGCTCAATGATTTTAAATTAAGCGATTATGGCGATGCCTGCGGCCCGGGCTTTGCAGGGCTGCGCTCGCGCTCCGGTACTGGGCTGGCAGGTTCAATGACAATATTATTTAATAAAAGCAATAGGAACCTGCCAGCCCAGTACAAACCCTTTCAATCCCTATCGTTGTGCCACGAACAGACTAGTCTCGTTGAGATAATGAGATTGT
>CAYZQX010000021.1:0-22080 GCA_964480615.1 uncultured Chitinophagales bacterium
CTTCAGCAATCGTAAAGGACACCTGAGAAGCGGTTGCGATGATGAGTAAGTTCTCTGTATCTGAGGCATATAGCTGTCCATAAGGAACATTATTGCTGATCATAATGGCACCATTTTCAGCTATTAGTGCATCGCAATAGGTAATTGCGCTGTAACTACCACTTTCGGGCAAGCCATATTTCAGGCTTTTGAAATTGATGTTTTCTGCTTTTTTTATCAGTGTTTGGTCAGCGGTATATAGGGGTGCTATTTTCTTGTCAGCACATAATCTCGATAAATTTTTAAGAAGCTCAATTCTGTTTTCACAATAGATAAATTTACCACCCCATTCTTGAAATTTTTTTGCAAAAATAATTTCGGGATAATCCTCTTTGTTCAATTCAGGAAAACTATTGTTTTCAATATTGGGAAAGGGATTAGGGGTCTTATTACCTAGTGCTTCGCGCAGGCGAGCTAATATATTTATCTTGGCGGAATGATCATTCATTATCTTGCTGGTGAGGTAAGCTAATTATTTTTCCGGGTAGTAAGTGATCAGATTTGTAGCTGATTGGGTATAACCATTCGCATAGCTGTCCACTCGTTCTTTTTCTTCGACTGTTTCAAATGGGCGATTGCCTATAAGATCCTCTAAATCGGACTTAAACAGCACTTCTTTTTCCAGAAGTTTCATTGCTACTTTATCTAATTCTTCACGGCGTTCAATCAATAGATTTTTAGTATGCTCATAGGCAGTACTTATAAGTTTTCTAACCTCTTCATCTATCATCTTAGCCGTTTCTTCTGAATAGGGTTTTTGGAAATTGTATTCGCTATCGGCATCATGATAGGAAAGATTGCCCAATCGCTTGTTCATACCATATATGGTCACCATACCGTAAGCCATCTTTGTAATGCGCTCTAGGTCATTTTGTGCACCTGTCGATATTTTGCCGAATACCACATCCTCGGCAGCACGTCCCCCTAAGGTCATACACATCTCATCAAACAATTGTTCGGCATTGTAAAGAAACTGTTCTTTAGGCACATATTGTGCATAACCGAGCGCTGCTACACCTCTGGGTATGATCGTCACTTTGAGCAATGGATGGGCATATTGAAGAAACCATCCGCATACCGCGTGTCCTGCTTCGTGCCATGCAATAATTCTTTTCTCATCAGGACTTATGAGTCTAGTTTTGCGTTCCAAACCACCTATTACACGATCTATCGCATCTTGAAAGTCTTGGTATTCGATTTCCGACTTGCCCTTTCTTGCAGCGAACAGCGCTGCTTCATTGCACACATTAGCGATATCTGCTCCAGCAAATCCTGGAGTTTGATCCGCTAATTTTTTTAGATTGAGGCCTTCCTTGATTTTAAGGGTTTTGGTATGTACTCTAAATATTTGTTCCCTGCCATTAGCATCGGGCTTGTCAATGGATATTTGGCGATCAAAACGTCCTGGCCTGAGCAAAGCAGGGTCTAACACATCGGGCCTATTAGTCGCTGCTATAATAATTATCCCTTTTTCGGTGCTAAATCCATCCATTTCGACTAGGAGCTGATTCAAGGTATTTTCACGTTCATCATTACCACCTTGAATAACATTGCGACCCCTCGCACGACCTATTGCATCGATCTCATCGATAAATATGATACAAGGAGCTTTTTCTCTTGCTGTCTTAAAGAGGTCTCTCACCCTTGATGCCCCTACACCTACAAACATCTCTACAAAATCGGAACCCGAAATAGAGAAAAACGGCACTTTGGCTTCTCCTGCCATTGCTTTAGCAATAAGTGTTTTACCAGTACCTGGTGGGCCTATAAGCAGACATCCTTTGGGAATCTTTCCGCCTAATGAAGTATATTTTTTGGGATTTTTTAAGAAATCCACGACCTCCATAACTTCTTCTTTAGCCTCTTCGAGTCCTGCTACATCGCTAAATGTAACATTTACATTGCTGTTATCATATAATTGAGCCTTAGACTTTCCGATATTAAATATCTGGGCTCCTCCTCCGCCACTGCCTACCCTTCTCAATAAGAAATACCACAGCACAAATAACAATAGGAAAGGAAGTAAAAAGGGCAAAATAGAATTTACTATGCTTTCTCTATTTGTTTTTTCAGTAGGCGGAAATTCCAGTGCAGGATTTTTTATTTTTATTGAATTCTCACGCGCCACATAATCATCTAAAGTTAGAATACTAAAGGTAAAATGAGGTCTTGGGGATATGGATTCAAATTTGTTATCCTTGAACTTGTCTTTAAACAATTCCATGGAAGCCGCCGTATCCTTGAGATACACTTCTGCAATGTTTTCATTCACTATGATCACACGATCCACTGCACCAGTAGGCAATACTTTTTCAAAGTAATAATCAGCCGTAATCTCATCTGATTTACTCTGGCTTGGTAAGAAAAGCGTTAACAGGATTATCCCTGCCACTATGGCGTATATCCAGAGGTAATTAAATCCTGGCTTTTCTTCTTTTGGTTTTTTATTATTTTCGGACATCAATTGTAATATTAAATATTATTAGGCGGATATATCCTTTCTTGGATTGCCGCGATCATCAAAATAAACTATCTCCGCATCATTCCACAATTCCTCAAGTTGGTAATAATTGCGTTTTTCTCTTAAAAATATATGGACTACCACATCAAAATAATCGAGCAATACCCATTCTTGATTTTGCATACCCTCAGCGTGAATGGGATAAATCTTATATTCCTTAGAAAGCTTTTCCATTATCCCATCGGCGATACCTCTTACCTGAGTAGTCGATGTGCCCTCACAAATAATAAATTTATCCGAAACAGCCTCTGTTACCTGTCGGAGATCCAAGCATACAATATCATTGCCTTTTTTATCTAATATGCTCTCCACCACGATACGGCTTAGGGATTCACTGCTCAATTGATTTTCCTTAATTATGAAACTATTATTCAAATAACTATCTTTAAACCCGCAAATTTAAGCTTCTTTTGTATAGCCTGCACAACACAGTTTTTTTAGGCAAGGATTTTCGCCATCTGCACCAATGCTCATCTACTAACGATGAACTAATGGATTTAGTTCGTTTAGGGCAAGTTGAGGAGGGAATTGTCCTTATTACCGATTTCCAAAATGCTGGAAAAGGACAGCGGGGCAATAAGTGGATCGCTGACAGAGGGCAGAATTTGATTATGAGCACTTACCTAAAACCCCGTTCTATACCCGTTTCTAACTTGTTTTTGATGAGCAAAATTGTCGCCTTAGCCATCCACCAATCGCTTAGCGAACTCACTGGTCTTCACTTCCAGATCAAGTGGCCTAATGACATATTGTTTCAGGGCAAAAAGATAGCTGGTATCCTAATAGAAAATATTATACAAGGAAAATTTTTAAACCAGTCCATAATTGGGATTGGTATCAATATCAATCAAGATCAATTTCCACCATTTGATCGGCAGGCCACCGCCCTCTCCATGATTACAAATAAGCAATATGACATCCTAAAGGTATGCCAGTCGGTATGTCAATCGCTGGAATATTATTACTTACAAGTGATCCGACAGGATAAAAAAGACATGATAGATCAATTTTATTTAAACAATTTGTATCTCTTTAATACCTCTGCAAGATTTTCTATTAATGACAATGTCCTAATGGGTCGGATAGTTAATGTATTAGATAGTGGTCATATAGAATTAAAAGTGGGAACAACTTCACAAACTCTGGACATAAAAGAACTAAAATTTCTTGAATAATCCATTTTATGTCATAATATTATCGATCGTAGATGGCTTGCCATAGTTTCTGAGCAGCCAACTGTTAAAAATTTCCTTCGCAAACTTGTAATTAATTAGCATAATGCTGGACAATATCGATTTTGGAAGATCTTTTCTTATAAAATTTGACTATTCAGCTTAGCTACAAACTCAAGTTCGCTGCTAAGACTATATTCATTTTTTTAGTTACAGTAGCGTTAGTCAGGCAATTTCCAGCGAATTTTTCCTTGCGCCAATAGACTAAGAAAGATCTAAGTGAATAAGCAATTTTATTACGCTACTATGTGAAAAGTAGTCAAAAAATTATTGATTCATTCGCTTGTCTAAATCACAATAAATACTAATCTTCCTCGTAATAGTTTAGATTTTAGCATTTTTTACGGTGCGACAAAACAATTCTGGCTTGCCGCAGATCCTGTACTTAGGCACTCCGTGACCATGGTTTTGGCATAAGATTTGCAAAAATAAAGCGTATTCCCAGAAAGTTTATGTGTTTTTAAGGAAAATATTGAATTTGCCAAAAAAAATAAAATTCAATATATGTAATTTCAGAATACAATAGCTATCTTTGTTATCCTTTTTTTAAGAAATTAAACCAACCCTTTTATATTTTCAATGAAGAAAAATTTTCTCTTCCTAACAGCGCTTTTTTTAAGCGCGTTTTCTTTCACAGGAATTTATGGACAGCAACGCAGCTGTCATTCAATGGAAAACTTAGCTAGACTAGCTGAGCAAGATCCTGCAATCCTACAAAACTTAGAGAACATCGAACGCCATACTGAAAATTTTGTGGCTAATGGTGGCAGTACTGAGCGTGTCGTATATAATATTCCTGTAGTCGTGCATGTACTTTACAACACGACTTCTGAAAATATCTCGGATGCTCAGATTCAGTCTCAAATCAACATCCTCAATGCCGATTTTAGAAAACTGAATGCCGACGCAAGCTCTATTCCTTCAGTTTTTGCTGGGGTATCAGCGGACACCGAGATTAATTTTTGTCTTGCTACAGTAGATCCTAATGGCGCAGCAACTACAGGTATTACACGTACCAGTACTACGAAAACATCTTTTGGTACCGATGACCAGATGAAATACACTTCCCAAGGTGGAAAAGATGCTTGGAATACTACTAAGTATTTGAATTTATGGGTTTGTGACCTCGGAACCAGCTTACTGGGTTATGCTCAATTCCCTGGCGGTGCCGCAGCTACGGATGGCGTCGTATGCAATTACACTGCATTTGGCAATACTGGAACTGCTGCCTCTCCATTTAACAAGGGACGTACAGCTACACATGAAGTTGGTCACTGGTTAAACCTTCGCCATATATGGGGAGATGCTAATTGTGGTAGCGACCTAGTGAGTGATACACCTACACATAACACATCTAACTACGGTTGTCCTTCACAGCCTCATTACAGTACTTGTTCAGGTTCTCCACAGGAAATGACTATGAACTATATGGACTATACGGATGATGCGTGTATGTATATGTTTACCGCTGGACAAAAGACGCGTATGCAAGCTGTTTTAGCATCAGGTGGTGCGCGTGCTTCTCTGGCTACTTCTAATGGCTGTGGAACTTCTACCGGAGGTGGAACAACTACTTGTGCTGTTCCTACGGGTTTATCCGCTTCATCAATTACGAGTTCTGGAGCTACCTTGTCTTGGACTGCTGCTTCAGGAGCTACGAGCTACAATGTACAATATAAGCTTTCGACTGCTACTACTTGGACTACCGTAAATAGCACCACAACTTCTAAAGCTCTTACAGGTCTTTCAGCATCTTCGACCTATAATTATCAGGTGAGCACTGTATGCTCTTCAGGGTCAAGCGCCTATTCTACTGCGAGCTCTTTCACTACCTTAGCTGCTAGTGGTGGAACCACATTGACTTGTACGAACTATGAATCTAATAATACAAATACATCCGCTACTTCAGTAGGCGTGAATTCAGTGACTGAATCTTTCATAGGATCTAGCACGGATGTTGATTGGTTTAAGTTTACCACTACAACAGCTGCTCCTAAAGTTAAGGTGCAACTAACCAGCCTTCCTGGCGATTACGATATAAAATTGTATCGCGGTACCACCTTATTAGGAACCTCTCAAAATAGTAGCACTACAAGCGAGCAATTGATATACAATGGTACATCATCAGCTTACACTTACTACGTAAAAGTATATGGTTATAACAGTGCTAACTCTTGTACAGACAGCTATTTATTAACTGTATCGACACAAAGCGGTAGCTTCAGGTTAGAGGATGGCTCATTACAAGCACTAGAAATAGGCGACATGTCGGATATCAATCTTATACCTAATCCTGCTAATGACTGGGTTGATGTATCCTACATTAATAGTGTTTCTAGTATGGTAAATATTAAGGTATATGATATTGCTGGCAAATTGGTTTACAATCAACAAACGCTTGCTAATGAAGGATCAAATACCCATACTATTGATTTAGCACAACTTAATCGCGGTTACTACATAGTTACCATTGATAATGGTAAATCAGTACAGCAGAGCAAGCTAGCGATCATGAAATAAGGAATTAGCAAAGCTATTCCACTATAAAAAAAGCCCTGCTTAGCAATCTAAGCAGGGCTTTTTTTTATTTGCAATGTTTTATGACCCTATATTATGACTAGACTTTCTCATTATTTTTTTAACCCCTTGGATAGTTCAAATATTAACTATATTATTCTGCAAGGCTCTAAGCATTACTTGTTAGACAAATTACAAGGCTGTTGCTAGGTTTTTTTTATAGTATCGCTTACAATTTGATACTGCTAGAACTGCTCATAATTACAAATTAGAACATAACACAAATTATATAATCCTAACTTGGTTTTAGTTACTCAAGATAAAGTACAAAAGGCAAGGTTCAGTAATTGCAGCAAACATTAGCATCGTGTTTCGCAAGTCGAGCATCGCTCCTCATGAAAAAGCGATAGGGATCGCAACGTAAAGCCCACAGCGACGCAGGAGCGAGGACTTGCAGTGTAGAGCCCGGGCCTGTAAGGCATCGCCATAAAATTCCTTTAACTGATGATTAATTAACTACCTAAGTACTAATATATCAGTGTTTCTACCACTCGTTAAATCAATACGTCTATCTTATTGAAACATCGATGCTCAATGCAAAAATTCAAGGATTAATAGGTGATTTCTAATGGCTTTAGAATATTATACCACTTAATGAGTTTTTTGATGTCGGAAATCTTAACCATTTCAGGATCAAAATTAGGCAATACCAACTTAAACCAGGCGTGCAGCTCTTCATTTTTAGCAGATGGAGCAGGGGGAGGATTTTGGGCTTCTATCTCCTTAATATTTTTTATCACATCCTTTAGTGGTTCGCTATCCTCCATAGTGTACATTGATATGTTTTCAAGGAGTGATACCTCGTGCAAGCGAGCGGGCGCAAATTTTGTTTTGCCATCCTCCAAATTTTTTACGATTGCACCATCTTGACGTGCATTAATAACTTTGTATAAACCACTCATTCCTGTGATTGATACTACTTCTTTAAATTCCATATTCGTAGATTTGCTGCAAAAATAATTTTTCCTTTCATATTATGGCATTTGTTCTCACATCCGAATTTAAACCTGCTGGCGATCAGCCCGAAGCGATTGCCCAACTTGTTGCTGGGGTAGAGTCAGGAGAAGAGCATCAAGTATTGCTAGGTGTAACTGGTAGTGGTAAGACTTTTACCATGGCAAATTTGATTATGCAAACAGGGAAACCCACCTTAATCCTCAGTCACAATAAGACATTAGTAGCACAATTATATGGCGAATTTAAGCAGTTTTTCCCCGACAATGCCGTGGAATATTTTGTGTCCTATTATGATTATTACCAGCCTGAAGCTTATGTAGCAGTTACTGACACCTATATAGAAAAGGATTTAGCGATTAATGAAGAGATTGAAAAACTGAGGTTAAAAACGACATCCTCTCTATTATCCGGTCGCAGAGATATCATTGTAGTAGCTTCGGTATCTTGCATATATGGATTAGGCAATCCTGCT
Organism: uncultured Chitinophagales bacterium; assembly: GCA_964480615.1. Lineage (GTDB taxonomy): Bacteria > Bacteroidota > Bacteroidia > Chitinophagales > UBA2359 > CAYZQX01. The sequence continues at coordinate 7,799 of CAYZQX010000021.1, forward strand.
GAATACAAGGACAGTATTATGCGGCTCAGTGTGGGCCAAAAGATAGGTCGAAATCAATTTTTACACGCATTGGTATCCGCTTTATACTCAAGGACAGTGACTGAGTTTAAGCGGGGGAACTTTAGAGTCCAGGGCGACACTGTCGATGTGTTTTTGCCTTATGCCGATCATGGGGTAAGAATCAGTTTTTTTGGCAATGAGGTGGAGGAGTTAGAAATTATAGAGCCTGGCACTGGCAAAAGGATACAAAAAATGCATGATGTGGCCATATTTCCTGCGAATATATATGTGTCACCTAAGGACAAGATGCACGAGATATTCGTACAGATACAGGATGAGATGCGTGCACAAACAGAATATTTCGCCTCGGTGGGCAAATATTTAGAGGCCAAAAGGCTACAGGAAAGGACAGAGTTCGATCTAGAGATGATTAGAGAATTAGGCTATTGCAGTGGGATTGAAAACTATTCGCGTTTTTTGGATGGCCGAAATCCAGGGGATCGCCCATTTTGTCTCATGGATTATTTTCCTGAAGACTTTTTATTGATCATCGATGAGAGCCATGTCACCGTACCACAAGTAGGAGCCATGTATGGGGGGGATCGCAGCCGAAAACTAGCACTTGTGGATTACGGATTTCGATTGCCTTCCGCTATGGATAATAGGCCCTTAAACTTTCACGAATTTGAACAAATCGTGCCTCAAACAGTGTATGTCTCAGCCACACCTGGTGATTATGAAATGGCCAAAAGCGGCGGTGTAATTATAGAACAAATAGTAAGGCCTACAGGCTTATTAGACCCGCCTATTGAGGTACGCCCTTCGATGAATCAAGTGGATGATTTAATAGGTGAAATTAATGATAGGACTGAGAAGGATGAACGTGTTCTTGTGACCACACTCACCAAGCGTATGGCGGAGGAATTAAGCAAGTATTTAACAAAACTGCATATTAAATGCCGCTATATTCACTCCGAGGTGGATACCCTAGAGAGAGTGGAGATATTAAGAGATCTCAGACTAGGGGTATTTGATGTGCTTATAGGTGTAAATCTATTAAGAGAAGGTCTCGACTTGCCCGAAGTATCACTAGTAGCAATAATGGATGCCGACAAAGAAGGATTCTTGCGCAATGACAAGTCACTGATACAAACTGCTGGACGCGCAGCGAGAAATGTGAATGGTCGTGTAATTATGTATGCCGATCGAATGACTGGAAGCATGCAACGGACTATAGATGACAATGAGCGTAAACGAGCTAAACAAATGGCTTATAATGAAGCCAATAACATCACACCGCTCACTATTGTAAAGTCTAAGGAGAACATTATAAAGCAAGCCGCCGTACTGGAGTTTACTAAAGGAGATGCGAAAGAAAAGGTGTATGTAGGCTATGAGGAAATGAATATAGCTGCTGATCCTATCGTACAAGTAATGAATAAGTCCCAACTAGAAAAAGCCATAAATGATACTAAACGGAATATGCAAAAAGCCGCAAAAGACCTCGACTTTATAGCCGCAGCGAAGTATAGAGATGAGATGTATGCCCTGCAAAAACAATATGATGAGAAGTTTAAATAGGGCTTGTTCTGTAACGCAAAATTTTGAAATGTTTTTGGCGATGCCTTACAGGCCCGGGTTACTTGCACCTTTATTTTTGCTATAGGTAGCAAGAATCTGCGCTTGCGCTTGATTTTATGCTTGTACTCCTCGCTACACGTTGTTTCGCTGTGGGGTTACTTGCGAATTTGTTATTTTTCTAATGGTAACAAGAACCTGCGCTTACGCTTGGTTTGCGTCGATCCCTATCGCGAATACAACCTAAAGGAGTGATATATAAATGACGTTTTTTATATTTGCAATGCAAGCTTTTTTCTAATACGCATTAATTTTCGTACATATCCTTTGCTTTTATAAAGGCTATAACCTATTACAATAAAAGATTTCAGAGTTATTTAGCAAGCCCTAAATAGTTGAAATTTTAGTTCAGTAAGCAATGATAATTTTATAGCAAACACGCTGCCTCAATAAATTCCAAGCTATTGACCATACCCCAAACAAGTGCTCTTTACAAGGTTTTCTTATTATTGTCCTATATTTCCATAAATTTTTTAATATGAGGATATTTTATGCAGTTTTAATTGTGCTAGGCATAATACCAACTTTCCTTATGGCAAGCGATGAAAATACCAGTTATCATTGTTCCACGATACAAGGTCAGGTAAAAAAAGCAACGATCAATCTCAATAATATTGATAATGACTACTTACCGAGTATGCTTTACTATGGTTTACAAGCCAGTGATGGACATAGGCCCGCATCCTATCTTCAAGAATTAAAATCAAAGATTGTACAGCCCAGCAAAAAACCAATGCCAGCCAATATTAAAAGCGATGGCCCTCCTATACCTACTGTGGTAAATAGCATAAATGGCAATTCTTATAGTGGTGTACCAAATGATAATGACATAGCCATATCTAACAACAATTGGATCGTATCAGTTAGCAATTCGATTGTATTTATCAGTCAAAATTTTCAGGTCAATAATGCCGAAGTTGTCTCCCTAGAAGCATTTTTTGAACCCTTGGGTATCGCTGGCAATAAGTATGACCCTAAAGTATTATATGATCCATTACAAGATCGTTTTATCATAGTAGCACTTAATGGCTTCACCTCCGATGAATCATACCTACTAGTAGGCTTCTCAATGTCTAATAATCCGAATGGTGCCTGGAGTTTATATGCACTAGCAGGCAATCCGCTTGGAGGAACTGTATGGACTGATTATCCTATGATCGCTATCAATGAAAATGACCTATACATAACTGCCAATTTATTAAGAGATAATGAAAGCTGGCAAGAGGGTTTTGAACAAACAATTATATGGCAAATATATAAAAATGATGCCTACAATGGAGGTGACTTATTTTCAGTTTTGTATGCCGATATAATTTATCAGGAACGCAATATTAGAAATTTGTGTCCGGTTCGAGAGGCATGGTCCCCTACTGGTACGAACATGATGTTTTTATCAAATCGAAATTTTGACTTGACTAATGATAGTATTTTTATACTCAATGCCCCTAACTTGAGCCTTATGAATTCGCCTGAATTAACCATACAGGTGGGCTTATCAGCACAAGCCTATGGATTGCCCCCTGACGCACCGCAAAGTGGAACAGTGAGTCTATTAGCGACTAATGATGGCAGAATACTTGGAGCGATGAAGCACGGCGACAATATCCACTTTGTAAGCACCTCCATAGGCCCCGAATATGGTACAGCTGGCATATACCATGGCACCATCGAAAATCCACTCATAACTAATACAATAACTGCACATATCCTCGAAGATAGCTTAAACTACTACGCCTATCCCAACCTTTCATTTGCAGGCCAAAGCACTGACCAGGAGGACCTAATTATTAACATGAACTACACAGCAGCATCCATCTATCCAGGTGCTAGTGCCATTCGATATAGTGATGGGGTGTACTCCGATGTTTTATCAATAAAAGAAGGGTCTGCATATATTAACATACCCCAAATAGCCTCACCTGACCGATGGGGAGATTATACCGGTTCTCAGCGCATATACAATGAGCCTGGTGCTGTGCTAGTAGTCGGAACCTATGGCAAAAACGCAAATCTGATAAACAACAATGTGTATGGCACTTGGATTGCTAAGTTAAAAGCCGAAGAAGCAGCAATTAGCAGTATAGACCAACCAACTAATTATGAATTCAATCTATACCCTAACCCAGCAAATTTTGAAATTATCAATATAGACTTTGAAATAGAAAAAGCTGGAATCATATCCATTAACTTATATGATATGAATGGTAAGCTATTCCACACCCTATTCAATGCCATGACGAAAGCTGGATTAAACGAATTTAGATTTAGCACAAATCCCATACCTGCTGGTAACTACTTAGTCGTTATAAGTGATACTAATCATACCCTGTCCACAAAAAAAATTGTCATTAGTAATTAAATGGAGGCTATAATCAATAAGATCTACGAGCTATATATTCGTAGCACAGGAATATGTACGGACACACGAAAACTTCAAAAAGGACAGATATACTTCGCCCTAAAAGGCGAAAACTTTGATGGCAATAAATTTGCCAATGATGCGATAGCTAGTGGCGCATTAACAGCTATAGTCGATGATCCAAGCTATCACAATGAACACACCATTTTGGTTAATGATGCACTGATAGCCCTCCAACTTCTCGCTAATAAGCGACGTATTGCCAATCCTCCACTTTATACCCTAGCAATTACTGGCAGTAATGGCAAGACTACGAGTAAAGAATTATTAAAATCAGTATTAGCTACAAAATATCGAGTGTATGCCACCGAGGGTAATCTCAATAATCATATAGGTGTACCCTTAACCTTGCTCTCCTACCCTGCTGACACCCAAATATTAATAGTTGAAATGGGTGCTAACCATCGTGGAGAGATAAAACAACTATGTGAAATTGCCGCCCCTGATCATGGTTTCATAACCAATATTGGCAAGGCACACCTTGAAGGATTTGGGGGGGAAGGAGGTGTACTCTTGGGGAAACTTGAATTATGGGACTACCTAGAGGCTAATGGTGCTGCCTTTTTTGTAAATCTAGTTGATCCCATACTAATCCATCATTTTAGCACAGTTAGAAGTGAAAGCCTTTTACCTATTTCGACTGATTCGTTAGGCGTAGAAAATATTGAATTAAATGATTTTGATCAATTAACTTTTAGGTGCAATATCCTGCAAGTTGAAAATCCTGTGATCAAGACAAGTCTTAGGGGAAAATTTCAGTTGGGCAATCTATTAGCGGCCATAGCTATAGGCTATTATTTCAAGATTGATCATCATTCTATCATTAAGTCAATCAGTGAATTTAAACCTGCAAAAAACAGGTCAGAACTCATTAAGTGGCAGGAAAACGAAGTAATACTCGATGCCTATAATGCCAACCCTTCCAGTATGCTTGCTTCGGTTTCCTCCTTTCTGCATACAGCTTATCAAGGCAAGTGGATGATTCTAGGCGATATGTTTGAACTAGGTGATTACGCACAAGCCGAGCATCAAGCATTAGTAAATTATTTACAAGAGCATAATGGTTATGAAAAAATTTTGCTTATAGGACAACACTTTGCACAAGCCAGCATATCAAGCGATCTTATCGAAGTATTTAGTAGCCGTGAAGATGCCAGCAAGTGGTTAGAATCCAATCAGCCTATACACAAAACCATTTTGATTAAAGGGAGTCGTGGTGTAGCACTCGAAAAATTATTGCATCCATCCTAATTATATGTATAGCAATTCTATTATGCCCACAAGTAGCAATATGATCTTTAGAAAAAAAATTTCAAAAAGACAAGATGTAATTAGCGATGCCTATCTGGCTCGGATTGCTTGCGAAAGAATTATTTTTTTTGATAGCAACAACCTGGGCTCTCGCTTGGTTGATTATGCGGTGATCCCTATTCTAATATGGTTACACCATAAGTATAATAAAATCTATCCAATTTAATATCATCGAATCCATTTAGTCAAAAAATTAGCTACTGCTAAAACTTTTAATAGGCTTAATTGCGCCAATGATTTTTTCCTTTTTTTATCATTCCAAAAAAAGGTTGGTTTATTTTTATTTTTTAAAAAACATAAATGAAATTATTTCACAATTTAGTTGAGGCTGTTGTTCATTCATTAATGGATATATTCGATCAAAACTATTATGCCGACAAGGTTATAGAAAGAACGCTAAAATCAAATGCAAAATGGGGATCACGAGATCGTGCATTTATAGCTGAGGTCACTTATGATATAGTGAGAAATTATAGGTATTTATATGAGAAATATGGTCAGTCTCCCAGTACCATATATGATTGGTGGCAAATAACAGGATTGTACTTATATGCTAAATACAATGAATTGCCCGCTTGGAAAGAATTCGATATAGACAAGACACAGACTGCTTATTATAACAACAAAAATTTGGTTGATAATCCTGCTATAAAATATTCCGTACCCGATTGGTTATATGACCGTATAAACATAGAGCTTGCGCCTAAAACTGCCCGTTACTTAGAGGCTCTGCATCAGCAAGCACCACTTTACATAAGAGTCAATACACTAAAGGGCAATGTAAACTTACTCTCTAACTTGCTTACACAAAAAGGTATAGTTAATAGGATAGTTGAAAACAATTGTATAGAGATAATAAAAAGAATTAATCTCTTTAGCGATCCCCTCTTCCAGCAAGGGCGATTTGAGATACAGGATATTGCATCACAGCGTGTGGCGACTTATTGTAATCCAAGTGCTGATATGCTAGTCATAGATGCTTGTGCTGGTGGTGGTGGCAAGACCTTACATCTTGCTGCATTGATGAAAAACAAAGGCAAAATCATCGCGCTCGACACCGAAGCCCATAAATTAAAAGAACTTGAAAAACGAGCTGTTAGAGCCGGCATTCAGACGATTGAAACGAGGGCAATTGAAAATAACAAAACAATAAAAAGATTAGAAAATCGCGCTGATTTATTGTTGCTGGATGTTCCTTGTTCTGGTACTGGCGTAATCAAGCGCAACCCCGATGCGAAGTGGAAACTGAGTGCTGAATTCATTGATCGCATCATAAACGTTCAAAGGGATATTTTGCTTCATTATACTGAAATGGTGCGACCAGGGGGGATGATAGTTTATAGTACTTGTAGTATTTTAAAAAGTGAAAATGAAGATCAGATAAAATGGCTTATCGAACTTATGCCTGACATGTTCAACTTATTATCGGAGGATCGCTATTTTCCTTGGGAGGGAGGTGATGGATTTTACATGGCGAAATTACAAAAAAAATAGAGGCTATAAAGCCTCTATTTTTTCCATATTTGAAGTGAAAATAATCTATTAATTATCGCACTTATAAAATATACCTATTTTCTCACTAAAAATCAAGACCCATAACCATAGAGCCTATCTTATTGCCCATAACCTTTCCAGCTTCATTACCTTCTCTATAATGAATTCCACCATATAACCTCGAAACAGCTGCTTCATCAGCACAAGCTTGAAATGAGCTAAAATGACGTGGCGAGCCATTAATATCAGTCCTATTTTGATGGGTATAATCAGTAAATATATAATTATCACCATAAAGGCTCGTCATTACTGATGCAAAGGCTGCACTCTGTGATGAATGCCCTGATGTAAATTCAGGGAATGGAGGAGTTGATAACAAGGTATTCCAGTTGTTATCAATATGTGCTTTGATGTATGATACAGGTCTTATTAAGTTGTAATGAAACTTACACTTCCAGCATGCTACAAATGCATCGGAAACAGCAATGCCAACTAATGCATAGGTAAGGGCAGCCTTATCCAATTTAGCATTTTCGAGTTTTAGAATTTGTGTGGCAATAGAAACACAGTGACCTGGAGGTGTACCGGCATTTCCTGGGTCATCACTCCAATACTTTGCAATATCTTTTTGTTCTTGTGTAAGATTTATTCCTGTGGTATATACCTCATTAGCTAGGTTATAAAAACCACTACCTACTTCCTCCGAATAACTGGTATGAGGCGCATCAGGCTGCGCATTTACAGCGCAGTTAGCTATAAAGGTGCGATTTTGTCCCCAATAAGGCTGAAGCGGTATGAGTGCTGGGCCAGTAGGCACCCAGTATCCATCTCCTGTAGGAACAACATAACTAGCGGGAAAATTATTCAAGTATCCTTCGTGGCCACCATCAGTTTTAGACCATTGGTAGATGGCAGCGCTCATGGCCTTACCATACACCCTGCTTTCATAAATTATCTCTGCGCTTGTATTTGTAGCAAATTCCTGCTCTAAACTTGATTCTAGCTCATCAACTACATTTAACAAGCTATCTGACATATTAGCGTAATAAAAACGAGCAGCGTCAGCTAATGCAGCATTAGCTGCTATTTCATAGTTGATTTCCACATCACTGTCTGGCACTGGCAGGTTAGTCAATTCAGAAAGTTGACCGCTGAAGCTGCGACCATTTTCAATACCTGGAACTACAGTTTCATATAGCGTAACACCACAGTAACCAAATGCGCGTGCTGCTACTGGTGGGCTAAATCCAGCACCTTTCTTGGTGAGTGTCCGATAGGTCTCAAACCAAGTAGTGGCCACTTTATTGTCAAATGTTCCTGTTGACTTACTTGGAATTACATCATCTTTTTTACATGAATTCAAAGAAATCAAAACAATGAAACCAAATAACCAAATACTTTTAATAATAAATTTCCTCCCCATACTTTTCATAATAATTACATTTAACTTATTCTATTTTGCGCAAAAATAAAGCCATTTATTGATAGTTACATTATTGATTAATAGCATTATTAATAATTTACTTCCTTATTTTAAATATAATTTTGACACAAATTCTCAAGAGTTTAATATCTTATGCAATTATTCAAAGTCTCTTATAAATTGAAAATGATAAATCCCTCGTTTTATCTGAATTTTAAGATTATTGGGCCTATAAAGACCGTTTTGATGGTTATTGTACTACACAATGTTACATAAATCTAATGCTTTATATATCAATCATTTATTGGCTTTTTTATTTAATATTTTGAGTTTATTGACATACAAAGCATAATTCAAAATATAAATTCATGCCTTTTGTATTAAAATTAAATGATTTTGGCCATATAATACGATTCATTAATAATCAAACATTTCGTTACAAAACAACAGTCCATAAAAATTCTATCATCTATAAATTGGGGTTATTAAAATCAATAGCATAACTATTAAGTCTTTGCAATAATCAATCTAATCCTTTATCACAATAGTTTTAGCTATTAACATTAACAATTGGTCATAACCCATACTGAGAATTAAAGCAAATAACCAAACAGATATTATAAAAGTATGGCAGTTATTTTTGGTAAAAATGAGCATGCACACTAGATTCATAAAACGAGCTGTATTGTGTGGCTACAACAGTTTTCATTATCATCAATTATTCAATGAAAATCATCCATACAAATTGATGTTCGCTATAGGGATACGGAATTGGTTTAGTCTTGTCCGCTGCTTCCCTTCACCAATGTAATAGACATGAAAGATGCATTAGTATTATATAAGTTTATTTGGTGATAAGTAGGGCTTGCTAAATAACTTATAGGTATGTGATTATGGCGATGCCTACGGCCCAGGTTACTTGCAACTTTATTTTAGCCATAGGTAGCAAGTATCTGCGCTTGCGCTTGATATGCTTCGATCCTTATCGCAAATACAACTTGAAGTAGAAAGATATAAGAGATCACATTGCCTATATCTGATGCAAGCTTTTTTACTGAAACCAAAAAAATGTGTGAATATTCTATGTGCTTATAATGGCTAAAACCTTTTACAATAAAAGATTTCAGAGTTATTTAGCAAGCCCTAAGTATAAAAGGGAGGCAGCAGACAAGACCGGAAACAAATCGAGCCTGCGAAGATTCTGACGGCCATTGAAAAAAAATAAATGCCAGAAAGTGTCGCCTGGAGCAGCCCGGGCCTTTAGGCATCGCCATAATTTCTTATAATATGCAATAGCGAACACATTGTTAGAAATAAATTTAGTCCGTTAATCGCATTCTTGTAGGCTGTTAACCAAGCCCATCCTAAAACTATGCTAAAAATGCAAAAACAACATAACGCTTATGAATATCCAAATTTGTTTTCTTCCATTCACCTATTGTCTTTGTGTGGATTTGCTCTCTTGATAGGCTTATATCTATGCCTAGACATAATAATGTTTTTACATTTAATGCCGTTTTTAAATCTTCCATTAGTGCTTGATTTCTATAGGGTGTTTCAATAAATATTTGAGTGCATTTTTCTCTTCGTGAACGATCCTCTAATAATTTTATGTGTTTTATTCTATCTTCTTTTTTAATGGGCATATACCCATGGAAGTGGAATTGCTGACCATTGAGACCTGAACCCATAAGAGTTAACAAAATGGATGAAGGCCCTACTAGGGGCAATACGGTTATGTTTTTTTTATGTGCTTCAGCTATTATATCAGCACCTGGATCCGCTATGCCTGGGCAACCTGCATCACTGATTAATCCACCTGGAATTCCATTCAATATATCGATGAGGTAATAATGTGGATTGTTCATTACATGCTTATCGAGCTCCTTAATGATCAATGCCGACATAGGTTGTGGATGCTTGCATAGTTTTAGAAATGCTCTTGCATTTTTTGCATTCTCTACAATAAAATATTTTAATTGATGGATAATTTGCAAATTTATATTTGGGATAATTTGCATATCGTTTCCACCTAATAAATTAGGGATGAGGTATAGTTTTCCTGCTGACATCTATAATATATTTAGGACAATGATTAAGAGGGGAAAGTTACAAATAAGTGGAATAGTGATGTGGTTTTTTTGCTTTGATTTTTTTGCAGTAAGACAAATTCGATTTTTACAATTAATATCATTGAAGGGCAATAGGTAGGGCTTGCTCAATAACCCCGAAATCTTTTATACTAAACGATTATAGAATACGCAAGTGCAAATGAAATGCACAAGAATTGCTGCGTTTTAGTAAAAAAGCTTGCATCATAAATATGAAATTTCATTTCTAACACAGTGCTCCTTAAAGTTGTATTCGCGATAGGGATCGAAGCGGTTACCCCACAGCGACGCAGGAGCGAGGAGTATAAGCGAAGAGCCCGGGCCGCAGGCATCGCCAAAATCGCATACTTATTAGTTATGTAGCAAGCCCTAGGTAGATTGAATAATACAGTTTGTTGAAATGATGATAAACTTGTCAATTAGTCATTAATCCATCGGAATGTATTATTACTTTATTATGAGCAATTACCATTCTAATACCATATAGGACTGATAACTCAAGTTGGACGCTGGCTAACAAAATACTTAGAAAAAAAAATCGGATGTCTTATTACGACATCCGATTTTTTATGTAATAAAGTAAGATTACTAGGGTCTTACTTCTTATCTTTTATCTTCTTATTTTTTACTTTGGTACTTGGATACTTATTGGTATTGATCGGGCTTGTTTTAATAGTTTTAAGCACAATAGGTTCTTTAAATACTTTTTCATCTACCATTTTAGTGTCCCCAAGATAAGTCCAGTCTATAGCTTTACAGTATTTTCTAAACACTTTATTCAATTCTTCTAAGCTAAGATTATTTACATTGGCCATAAGGTTTTCGAGTCGAGCATAGCCACCTGTAAGCTCTGCTTTGCCTATTTCTTCTGCTTGGGTATCATTGGTCTCTTGGCCCATATAATACTCTGTAATAAATCCGCTTTTAGCGTGGGTGAGCTCTTTTTCACTAAATCCTTTTTGAATTACTTTGCGTACTTCATCCGCCATTACTTTTACTGCTACGCTAGGACTATCAGTACTCACATAAAGTATTGTATAAGGATTAGAAAGTGCTGCTGATGGGAATCCAGCCGAGGGAGCATAGGATAAATTTCTTTTAGTTCTAACCTCTTCAAACATACGATCTCTCATAATGCTCATGGCAATCTGCATAGGTACTTCATCAGCTGAGCCGCGATCAGGTGCATTCATAATACCACGCACATAATTGGTTGCTATGTCACGCGACTCCATATTAAGTTTAGGAGTTGTGATATTTACATCTGCTACTGGGGGTTTTGGTTTTACAGGTATATTTGGGAAACAAGCAGCCATCGCTGCTACTTTCCTTTGTACATCCTCTTTTTTTACATCCCCTACGATCACTAAGAAAGCCGAACTGCTTCTTCTGATCATTTTATAGTAATCCTTTACCTGTGCTATGGTTAGTGCCTCTATGCTCTTAGGGCTTCCTTGGGGCAGGCTTGCATAAGGCCCTGTCCCAAACACATTAATCATCGCCATATTTCTCAAATGGCTATCAGGGTCGGATTCAGCCTCTGCAGCTGCGCTCTTTAGTTGTTCCTTAATATTGTTAAAATCATCCTCTGGAAATGCAGGATTGCAAATCATATCCGCAAACATCTCCCAACCATCGTTCCAATTTCTTTTTACTACATTCATTGAGATCGTACCATAATCCATTCCAGCAGTGGCATTCAATCGTAGACCTTCGGATTCTGCCTTCGCATTAAAAGCATCTTTTGCTAGTTTAGTAGTGCCGCCTGAGACTACGGATTCAAGAGCCAATTGTTCAATCCCTTCCTGCTCCTTTCCATAGTTAGCTGTACCTCCTTTAAAAAATATTTTTGAAGTTACTACTTCATTTTTTGAATACTTAATAATGACTTTTAGCCCATTGACATCTATTTCTTCAGTCTTGCTCGAGCCTGGATTCGCCATAGCTGGAAATACAAGTAAAAAAGAAACCATAAAAAATATATGAATAATTTTCATTGCTTTAATTTTTTTTAAAAACATTAATAATAATTACTACTTACTAAGCGGAAACAATTTATCCAAATTGAGCTTGCTCCTCATATCAGCAGTTGTCAATACGCCTTTCACATAAGGCTTACCCTTGATATATGTATTGACATATTTCTTTATATCCTTGCGATCCACCTTTTCCATATTCTTTACATAATTTACATAATAATCAAAATTAGCAGTAGCCCACCAAAATGTCACTGTATGTAAATAATCAGATGTTGACTCTTTTCCAAATGCATCTTGTATAGCCATCTGTTCTTTAGCGGTGGCTAATTGTACATCAGTAAAATAATCATCATTATCCCACATATTGATATGCTCTTCCAGCTTAGCGATGGCCTCATTTACTTTTGTAGGATTAGGAACCATAATTATATTGATAGGTCCAGTATATTTATTGGTTTGATAAAAAATTTGCAACCCAAGGGCTAACCCTGAATCCACTAAATCTTTTTGTAACTTTGACGTTTTAAGCATTAACACAGTATTAAAAATATCGGCCGCATAGGTTGCTTTAATATCATTTCTTGTATCAGGGCCATGCCATCCATACATAATATAAGGCACTCTTACATTGGGATTTTCTACTACAAAGTTGGAGTTGCCTTTTAGAGGGCTAAATTCAGGTATTGGCCATTTTTCGAATGGATCGAAACTCGACGCTTTCCAGTCGCCATATATCTTCCCTACCATCTTAAATACATCATCATGAGACACATCCCCTGCTACTGTGAGTAATGTATTGTTAGGATAGTAATATTTTTCTTGTATAACCTTCATCTTAGCTGGGGTAGCTGTCTTAATCACTTCATGGTCACCAATTGTGTTTTTGCGACTATAATGTTCTCCCCATAAATTGCGTGCCATAGCATCTTGCAAGAAAAAAACAGGATTCGATTCATTGCGTTCAAACTCGCCATCAACCACTAAATTTTCTTTGCGCATTTCTTCCTCATTGAAGAGTGGATAGCGGATTGCAGAGTTCAAGAATTTAAGGCCATCCTGCATCCTATCCTTCGATAAAGTTATAAAATAATTTACCCGATCAGTGGATGTTGTTCCGTTAAATACTGCTCCCATCTCCTGAATTTTCTCCATAAATGCTTCTTGGGATGGATAATCCTTATTGGCCTTAAAAAACATGTGTTCATACAAGTGAGAAAGGCCATTGTATTCAGGTGACTCACAGTAAGATCCATTTCTCACAGTAAGTTCAAGCGATGCTAAGGGCACACTACTGTCTTCTATTACTAATATTTCTAAGCCATTATCCAGCTTAGTCGTAAAGAAATTGTCAGGCAGTTCACTTTGCCCCTGTAATTGAGAGAATACGAGACACATCAATCCGATCCCTCTTATGATATTTTTAAACATATTTCTGAGATTTTTATTCTAAAAAAAATAATAAAGTATAAAATTAAGCATCTTTTTTTAAGGCCGACATTATTAACTAATTCTTTAACATTTATTTGTGATATACTTCTGCCTATATAGAACTATAATTTTATTAAAAAAGCGTCTATAATTAGTCATTATTTAGCCTGCATAGCATTGCTCCTTTTCATAAATTAATATTTACTAATCTCATTTTTGACCTTGGTGTTTTTTATTCGATAGGTGCTATAATTAAGTCTAATTTTAGGCTCAAGATAGCCACTCAAAAATAGGCGATTATGGCGATGCCTCCGGCCCGGGCTTTACAGGGCTTCGCTGTCGCTTCGGTACAGGGCTAGCAGGTTATAAGACATTGGGATGCACTACTAACTGCATGAACCTGCTAGCCCTGTACAAACCCTTACAATCCTAAGGACATAAACCCTATGTTGGGCAACCTTACGCTGATTTACCTACAT
>CAYZQX010000022.1:0-22059 GCA_964480615.1 uncultured Chitinophagales bacterium
GTTGGAGCCTTCACAGAGATCTGTGTACACGGTAGGATAGCAGGGGTTTGTACTGGGCTGGCTGGTTCCTACTGCCAGTAGCACATCTAAATGTCTTATAACCAGACAGCCCAGTACCGAAGCGACAGCGTAGCCCTGTATAGCCCGGGCCTGCAAGGCATCGCCATAAATATTTGATGTTGCGTTGCTTGCCAATAATTGTATTCAAACATAGCGATTTTATCGTCTTATTGCAATTGTTTATATATCCTTTGATTTTGACTTGTAATCATCGCGCTTTTGTTTTCTTATTGCAGGGCTACGATTGGGTACACCAAAGTCATCTAGTGGATTTTTTATTATAGCTCCCTCTAGTGCTAAGTTGCGTGTCCTCACGCAACTTCGAAGCCAAGCCAATTTGACTGACCCATTTTATCGTCTTATTATGATCGTTTTTATATCTTTTGATTTTTACTTGTAATCATCGCGCTTTTGTTTTCGGATTGCAGGGGATACGATTGGGTACACCAAAGTCATCTAGTGGACTTTTTATTATAGCTCCCTCTAGTGCTAAGTGGAGTGTCCTCAAGCAACTTCGAAGCCAAGCCAATTTGCCTGACCCATTTTATCGTCTTATTATGATCGTTTTTATATCCTTTGATTTTTACTTGTAATCATCGCGCTTTTGTTTTCGGATTGCAGGGGATACGATTGGGTACACCAAAGTCATCTAGTGGATTTTTTATTATTGCTCCCTCTTATTTGAATGAGTACTATTTCCCTAAAAAATAAAACCCTCCACCATTATGGGTGAAGGGTTTTTCTTAAGATTAATAGGTAAGTATATGGTCAATCAGCAGAGCATTGTTGAGTGAGTGGTGCCTTCTTATTCATGCACTCCTAATGATCACTTTGCAGCGCTAATTGCCCGCTTATCCGAGGAGGGATTGTAGCTTCATAGCTACGGACATATCCCCCTTCACCTTTAACTTGCCCATCATAAAGGCTGTCATAGGATTTAAGTCGCCCTTGACTAATTTTTCAAGGTTTTCGAGGGTCACATTCACCACACAATCGGCATCTTTATCCTCACCGGTTACGATGTTTTGTTCACCAGTACCATCGATAAAAATGTGTTGATCTCCAAAATCAAATTTTATTGACTTGCCTAGTACGGGAGATGTAACAGCCCTTTTTTGAAAGGCTTCTAAAGTTGATTCATAACTCATAAATTCGTTCGTTTGATTATTATGGTAATTATTTATTTTATGATTAACGGTTTCGCTGTTGTTATTTTCCTGAGGACTTTGGTTTTGACTATTTGTTTGCTGTTCAGGATTTTCGCTATTCACTAGCCCACTTGCTGTATATGAATGATTAGCAGTATGCACTGAAGCGTTACTATTTCCTTCCATATTGGCAACTGGCATCGAACCATTCAGCTCTTTGTCATGGTTAGTGGTATTGGCCTTTGTCTTCGTACTACCCTTGGAATAGTTAATATCCTCTATCACCATTTTGGCTATAATCTCGCGCATAATTTCCGATGATCCGCCACCGATGGTGAGTATCCTACTATCTCTAAACATACGCGCCATCTTAAACTCCTCCATATAGCCATAGCCACCAAAAAACTGCAAACACTGATAGGCCACATCATCGCTCAGCTCTGTAGCCATGAGTTTAGCCATAGAACATTCTTTCACGGCATACAATCCATCATTGTGCATGCGACAGCAATGATACACAAAATATTTAGTACAGGTGATTTCCGATGCCAGCTGTGCAATGCGGTGGCGCAATACCTGAAACTTATTAATAGAACGGCCAAATGCCTGTCGCTGGCTCATATATTCCAGTGAGTAGTCTATAGCAGCTTCACAGCCACTTATAGCGCCTATGGCCCCTACTAGCCGCTCAGTTTGTAAGCCATCCATTAGGTAAAAAAATCCTAGTCCCTCCTCGCCGATCAAGTTCTCAGCTGGCACCTCCACATTGTCAAAGAACAGTTCAGCGGTATCCGAGGCATGCCAGCCCAGCTTATCGAGCTTACGTGCCGTAATGCCTGGGGAGTTGCGCTCTACTAATAGCAGGCTCACACCATTGACCCCTGCTTCGGGATTGGTCTTACATACTACTACGAGAATATCGCCATAATAGGCATTGGTGATGAATGTCTTAGAACCATTGAGGATATAATGATCGCCATGGCGGATAGCCTTAGTCTGTATATTCGCTACATCGCTGCCTGCTCCTGGCTCCGTGATGGCTATGGATGATACCAGATCACCACTGATACAGCGGGTCAAATACTTTTGTTTAAGCAATTCCGATCCATTTTTGAATATATAAGTGCTCGACATATATTCCTGTACCGTAAATGCCGCAGCAAAGCCCCCTGACCACAACTTACTAACCTCCTCGATAAACACAACGGAATAAAAGAAATCCACGCCTGATCCACCATACTGCTCGGGATATATTAAGCCCAAATAGCCCATATCACCCATTTTTTTCCATATCTCTTTAGGGATCTGCTGTTGCTTTTCCCAATGGTCAATATGTGGGGCTATTTCTTTTTGCAAAAAATCACGTACGCCCTGACGAAACAGCTCGTGATCAGGCGTGAAATAATAATTGGAACTATTGCTCATCCTACTTATTGTTCGATGTGGTGATGTGTTAATTGTAATTGACGACTAAATAAAACTAAGAGCGAAAATACGCTAATTATTCGACTTGAAGCATTATAGACCAGCTACCTATCAAATTCTCAAAAAAAATGACGAGCGCCTTAGCGGAAAAAATGACAAATCACCGCCGCATCTTTTGGATCATCAATCATCATTGATACCAATGAATAACGCTTTATTTCTAGTAAAACTAGGGTATCTTATTCATACTTGTTTCCTATCCTGGCATCCATGAGCGTTAAATGACTTGGGGGCATCCCCTGCCTGCCTTCAATAGCAATGTCCTATCCCTATGAGCTTGTACTGGCAGTCAGGGGTCGGGCTATCCGCTACTATCTTTTTGTGGGCTTAAGATCAGTCACATAACACCAGCAATGCTCCTACCCAATCCCTGTAGCCTAGACACTTTACGATAATAAAACAACCAAGCCCACAAAAAGGATATCCACTACTATCCCTTGCCCACAACAGCCCTATGCACCAAAGAGCTTAGCCTGCCCTTTAGCCTACGTGTAAGTACTAAGCAATTGGGATCGTTGATTATATGGTCTTAAAAAAAACACCCATCAATCCAACTGTTTAAAAAGCTTAAGTGATCCTGAAATAAATAGTAGATTAGAGAGAATCATTATGTTTAATTTTGTAAGCCATACTTGTTGATTGCCTTATTGAATAGCAACTAAAAAATCAAAAAGACAGCTATTCGATTGCACTATTAATACATACCATAGGAGGTTCAATATCTGCAAATATGACTATTATCAGGTATATTTGAAATTTGAATACCAAGTGCGGATAATAAGTTATAGCAAACAATATAATTAAGGAATCAATGATAAAAAGCAAATTATTAGAAATGAATAATATCGGGATTGTTGTAGAATCCCTTGACAATGCCATTTCTTTTTTCGAAGAGATTGGACTTTCGCTCGAAGGCCGCACAATGGTAGAAGGTGAATGGGCAGGTCGTGTAACGGGGCTTAAAGATCAATCAGTGGAGATTGCAATGATGATCACTCCAGATGGTCATAGCAGGATCGAACTTTCACAATTTTATAACCCTCCCATCGTATCGGATCATCGCAGAGCCCCTGTAAATTCACTTGGCTATCTACGTATAATGTTCAAAGTAGAAAATATAGATGAACTCCTCTCCAGGCTATCAAAACACCATGCAGTGATTGTGGATCAAGTAGTTAATTATAGGGATATGTATAAGCTCTGCTATATTCGTGGAGCCGAGGGATTACTCATAGGCTTAGCTGAACAAATAAACTTGCAACCCGTCCTAGAATAAAGAAGAGTACTTTCATTTTTTATCAGTTTTAGAAGACAATTCATTTTTTATTGCTATATCAAAATCGCTTTCATATAATTTATCTTGGGTTACTCTGTAAATATCAAATTCTTGTTCGGCCTTTAGCTTTGCTTCCAGCATGGAAACCTTTCCTTTATTGGTTAGAATGGGATATTCTGATAATTGTAAAAAATTATCCAAAAACCTAACCCAATGTTCCATTGTGAATGCGATGCCTCTTTGTGCATTATTCTCTGCTAAATCCAAATAAGCCGAAACTATTCTATTGAGTTCCTGAATATGGGCTTCATTCAAATAATTTTTTGCAATACTTACATCGCTTTTTAATATCTTTCCATCAGGTGCTGCCTTCCAAGTTTTCAATCCCATATAAATTTTGGTAGCATCGGCTTCTGTATAGATGATTTCGGCCGCCGTTTTACCTGAAATAGCCCAGTGCATTTTGTTTTGAACAGTTGCATAAAAATCCTTCGTAGTTTGGCTATTCTTGTCATAATCTATACTCAAGGTATATATGTCAGTAATTTTTTGATAAAAACGCCTTTCGCTACTGCGTATCTCTCTGATACGCTCCAGCATTTCATCGAAGTAGTCTTTACCAAAATGCTTGCCTTGTTTTAGGCGTTCATCGTCCATCACAAAGCCTTTTGTAATAAATTCTTGCAGAGTATTGGTTGCCCATATTCTAAACTGGGTAGCCTCGGCACTATTTACCCGATAGCCTACCGCTAATACGGCTTTTAAATTATAAAAAGTAGTATTATATGTTTTTCCATCTGCGGCAGTAGTTCGGAAATTCCGAACCACTGAATTTTCATCTAATTCTTTGGATTCAAATATTTGTTTTAAGTGCTCGCTAATGGTTGACTTGGCTTTATTAAACAGTACACATATCGCTTTTTGCGTGAGCCAAAAACTATCCTCCACAAAAGTAACTTCTACTTTTATATTTTCTTGCAAGGAACTGTATAGTATAATATTACTGGTTTGCATACCTACTTATTTATTATTTTTTTACCTGTTACTACTTCGTCAATTAATGAAGCTGGATGCTTTTTTATTAAACTAATTTCTTGTTCAATTTTATTTATGGTTTTATCTAAATGGTCTGTTTTAAGCTCCACAAAATTTAAAATTTCCATTTGTTCCTTTAGTGGTAACAAAAGCACTTTGAAGTGTTTTATTTGTTCAAAATTTAAACCTTCAAGATTAGCACCTGTTTGGTTAAAATAAATTTGTGACTGACCAATGTTAGAATTCATTGTGAAATAAAGAAATTTTGTATCAATTAAACTGAAAATTGGTCTGATATTACAAACGTGTTGATTGACACTTACCTTTACCAAAGTCTTATGGAATATAATAGTTACTTGAAAATTTATCATTTTTTTATCACTTATTTAAATTCTTAATTGAGTTGTAAATTTACGCAATTAAATTGGGTTAAATATTACAGGTTACATTAATAGTTGCTTTCATTTCTAATATTAGTATCATTTATGGTTTATAAATATTTTCTAGTAATGCTATTATTTTATTTTCGATTTTTGCATACTTTGATTGCCTTGTTTATTAAAATTACCTATACTTAGGATGCTATCTCCTAAGTATTTTTGGATAGGAGTTCTCACATTGATGCTCCTAAAATTTGATTTGCCTATTATTAAATTACTGTAATTCATCGCAAATCTCCTACTACAAAAAAATAAATGCAATGTGTTTAAGGAGGCAACAGCAATCAATATTAAAATAAATACTTTTGGAATTAGGGGGTGGCAGCATGTTTGTATGAATTGTCAGTGTCGCAAATATAATAAACTATTTTAGTTTAGGTATGATCCAACCTAAAAATTATTTTTATTCAAAGTTGGTAAGTAATTTTACTACTTGGTACTTATGCCCGCGATAGGGATGCGGAATGGTTTAGTGCGGTATTACAAGCAGCTGTAGCGTGTTAAGATAAATGGGCATAACATACTAATTTCTTAGTCATAATACCGCACCGGAGTGCTAACGCAGCCTGGAGCAGCCCGGGCCTGTGAGCTTACTAATGCCAATCTTTTTTACAAGCATATTTCGCTCACAGGCATCGCCCTATTTTCTTTTTATTATATTGTTTATACAATTATGTGTTACTTGCCCTTGCCTTGTACCAATATTAATACAGTATAGATCATTATTTTAAAATCAATTCCTATAGACATGTTTTCGATGTACACTAAGTCATATTTCATCCTTTCGATCATCTCTTGTATGTTCTCGGCGTAACCAAATTTTACCATTCCCCAACTCGTGATCCCTGGCTGCACTTTTTGAAGATGGCGGTATTCAGGCGCAATGGCGGTGATCTTTTCAATGAAATATTTGCGTTCAGGTCTAGGGCCTACAAGCGACATATCGCCTCGCAATACATTGTAAAACTGTGGGATCTCATCCAGCCTCCACTTGCGCATTATAGCACCCCAATTGGTCATACGCGGATCATCCTTGCTAGATAGCTTAGGACCATCAATTTCAGCATCGACATACATCGATCGGAACTTGTATATATTGAATGGTTTACTGCCCTTGCCTATGCGTTCCTGTGAATAAAAAACAGGCCCTGGAGAGGAAAGCTTTACCCTAATATAACAAAATATATACAATGGGGTAAGCAATATCATTACGAGTGTAGATACGATAATGTCGAGCATGCGCTTTGTCTTTTTTTCCCACTCACTCATAATCTCTGGATATATCTCTATGAGCACTTCTCCTAGCACATTATTCATCTTCACTGAACCCGATAGTATATCGTATAAATCGGGAATTATTTTTACCACTATATTTTGCTCTGGCAATAAATTGAGCAAGCTATTTATCTTATGATGATCGGTACTGTCGATGGCGATTATTACTTCATCGATCTTATGATCAGCTATGATGTTAGGGATATCACTTATATAGCCCAGGCAAGGGATAAATTCTTCGAGGGCTGGTTCTTTTTTTCCATTGGTATTGGTAAAGCCTATAAATTTATACCCTAAATAAGGCTGTTTTGTCGTTATTTGTTCATACAGTTTATGAGCCTTTTCATTACCACCTATTAAGAGTGTTCTATAGCCCACTTCGCCCATCTTTAATTGATTCTTAGTGAAATTGAGGATAAAAAGCCTACTGATCATAGTTAGTGTAAATTGCAGCATGAACAGTGCAACTAAACTTTTATAGTAAGCGCTATAATCCTTGACATAATCATCGAGTATGATCACAAAAAAGATGATTAGGGAGCCTACACTCACTTGTAATATAGTCCGCCATACCTCACCTAATCGGCTCTTACGATAAATATCAGTATAGGTGCCTGTGATAAAATAGAAGAGCAGCCACGCAAGACTTATTGCAATCATACCCTTGTACAATTGTGCATCAGAAAGCAGGTCGATCGTGAGGTAATAGTCCTCTAAAAAGCATTTTCTAAATAGAAAAAATAATAACCATGCCACCATCGCCATTAATAGATCGGAGATCGCATAAGTTAATATTCCTATTTTTTTTATTTGCTTCATCGAGATTTACAATTCATTATTTCCCTACTACTTCTTAAATTTTATTTTATGGTATGTTAGCTGCATCTTATTATAAAGATTAGATATTGCTATATACAAATTTCACATTATCAAAATAAAATTTTGCCTCTGTAAGACCATTGGGTAAACTCTCTGCTTTAAACCCAATCTCAAAAAGCTGTCCTTGGGAAGCTTTCATCGCATCACTGAGTTTTACATATATCTTGTTCCAATTCTCTTTTTTATTGATGTACAATATATCATCTTCAATATAATTTCCATCTTTCAGTACACGAAGATTGATAGAGAAAGGTGCATCACATTTATAATTCAATTCGAGATATGCCTCGCGCAGACTTGCTAAGTCGAATGGCTCCATATTGATAGTGCCTACATGAAAATTAGGCTGACTACTGTCAATATCAACAAAGAGCGAGCGCTGCCCCTCATAGACCAAGGCAGGATTATCAACGAATTCTTGCTGTGTAAACTCGTCCTTAGGTTCAAAACCAGAGCTGGTCTCAAAATCGTAAATATAGCGAAACAGTGCGATAGAGTTGTAACCAAATACAGGTTGTATTGTATCCGTATTATAAGCCACCAAATCGAGGTTTACTTCATAACTATTGTAATAAGGATATACATCTCTTGTATCGGATATGCCATTGACGATAATTCCAGCAAGTACCTTTACATTGACAGTACCTGTTTCTAGTACTGGTACTAATGCTGGTAATTCATATACACCTATGGGGTTATCATTGATATATACCCATGCATCCGTAATCTTATGTGAGCTGGTGCCTTGTGTTTCAGCATCAGTGTTCAGTATAGCTTCATGAATATATATGAATGAAGGATCTGGTTCGGCTGGATCACAGCCTATAAATATTGTACCTAATAATACTAATAATAATGCTAAAAATAATGGATAGGTCAAGCAAGTATTTTTTATCATAAATTATTAATGGTTTTGTTGGTGTTTTCAATAATATTTTGTTCTATTCTATGAGCCAGTACAAGAGCATCGAACCCATCTTTTAAACCCACAAATGTAGCATGATTATTTTCGATACTTGCTATCCAGTAGGACAGTTCCATTTCTATGGCATTGGTATGGGCAATTGACGGTTCTTGTACATTAATAAATTTTTTGTGTTTGATCTGCGCTCTTTCTATTTCATATTCTATGTGTGGTAAGTCGGCGATAGGCTGGTCAGTCATTTTTATCACTTGAGATTTGCGTTCCAAAAAATCGAGGCTGATGTAGGCATCTTGTTGAAAAATCCGCATTTTGCGCATGGACTTCATGGAGAAACGCGAGGCGGTGAGATTGGCCACACAGCCGTTCTGAAAACTTATACGAGCATTGGCAATATCGGCAGAATCCGATAGGATTGAAACGCCACAGGCGGAAACGGACTCCACCTCTGATGGCACGATATCCAGTAAAATATCTAGATCGTGAATCATGAGATCCAGTACTACGGAAACGTCTGTGCCTCTTGAATTGAACATAGCCAGCCTATGTGATTCTATGAATAAGGGAGCAGTTATTTGATCCTTAACCGATAGGTATGCGGGGTTAAAGCGCTCTACAAAACCCACTTGAATTTTTTCGTCTCGCCCATTCGCCACTTGCATCAGCCGGTTTGCCTCCTCGATGGTTTGAGTAAGTGGTTTTTCTATGAACAGGTGTTTGCCATATTGCAGCGCTAATTCGGCATAGTAAGCATGGGTAATGGTAGGGGAAGCTATAACCAAGGCATCGCTTGCTTGTAATAGGTCGAAAATGCTATCACAAGCTCTTATATTTCTGGATTCCTGTAATTGCTTGCACAAGGCTACATTGGTGTCGTAAAAGCCCACTAATTCAATCTCAGGCATTGATGCAAGAAGACCCAAATGTATTTTTCCTAAATGGCCACCGCCTACTACTCCTATCTTTAGCATAAAAAGTGCGAAAAAAAGGATATTTTAGTTATTAACAAAACCAAAAAACGGGAAACAGTGGCATTTACTGCCACCGCCCCCGGTTCTCTCTCTTGCTTTTTTTAAACTACCTTTGTCGATCATATAGAAGATAATGCCGTGAAAAAGGTTGCATTTTATACCCTAGGTTGTAAATTAAATTTTTCTGAAACCTCAACGCTTGGAAGAATCCTTTCTGAGAAAGGGTTTGAGACATCTAACTTCCATGATCCTACGGATGTGTATGTGATCAATACATGTTCTGTAACGGATAATGCAGATAAGAAATGCCGCAAGGTGATCAAGGAGGCATTGAAATACAACCCCAATGCCTATATAGTTATTACTGGCTGTTATGCCCAGCTCAAGCCCGCGGAGATTACTGAAATCCCTGGCGTTGATCTCGTATTAGGAGCTGCGGAAAAATTTAATATTGGTAACCACCTCACCGATCTCACTAAAAATGGGGAGAAAAAAGCTAAAATGATGGCAGGGCCCATCCATGAAGCCAATACCTTTACAGCAGCCTATTCAGTAGGTGAGCGCACAAGGAGTTTTCTCAAAGTACAGGATGGTTGCGATTATAGTTGTAGCTTTTGTACCATACCACTGGCAAGGGGAGCTAGCAGAAGCGATAGCATCGAAAATGTATTAGCTAAGGCTACAGAAATTGTGGGGCAGGGAGTTAAAGAAATTGTCTTAACTGGTGTCAATATAGGGGACTATGGCAAAGGAATACAAGGGGGCAAAAAAAAAGACGCCAATTTTTTAGATCTTTTATTGCAACTGGAAGAACTGCCAGGGATAGAGCGCATACGCATATCCTCGATCGAGCCTAACCTGCTCACTGATGAAATAATCCAATTTGTTGCACGATCTAAAGTATTTGTACCGCATTTTCACATACCCCTACAAAGCGGCAATAATAAGATTCTTAAGGCGATGCGACGTCGCTATTTGCGCGAGGTATATGAGGATAGAGTGCATAGCATCAAAGAAGTGATGCCCCAATGTTGTATAGGTGTAGATGTTATAGTAGGTTTTCCTGGTGAGACTAGAGCGGACTTTCTCGATACCTATCAGTTCCTCAATGAATTGCCTATATCCTACCTCCACGTATTTACTTACTCTGAAAGAGAAAATACCCTCGCGATTACACTACCCGATAGAGTGCCACAGCAGGAGCGCAATGAACGAAGCAAGATGCTGCACATACTGTCGGACAAAAAGCGTAGGGCCTTTTATGAATCCATGTTAAAGCGCCAGCACACGGTATTATGGGAAGCTGAAAATGATAATAATTGGATGTATGGATTTACTGAAAACTATGTGAAGGTAAAAATGCCATACGACCCATTGCTAGTCAATGAAGTGACACCTGCTATCCTGCTCTTGATCGATGAAGATATGACCGTACAGGTTGAGGAGCTGGTGCACTATCCCACACATCACTAGGCAACACAGAGCTTACTCGATTACTCAGAAAATAGTTTTTCTGGCGATGCCTTACAGGCCCGGGCTGCTCCAGGCTACACTATGTTTCGGTCTTGTAGGCTCACTCCCTACACATATTATCAATACATAGGCTTGACAATTGTACTAGCTGATTCTCCATTAAAGTATTTCGGAAAGGGAGTCAGCCTACAAGACTAAACCATTGCGCATCCCTATCGCGAATACAATCTGAAATAACAATATCTATGAGACGACATTTCTTATTTATGATGCAAGTTTTTTTTTAGGAAAACGCAGCAATTCTTGTGCATAGCCATTGCACATGCAATTTCTAAAATCCTTTATCATAAAAAATTTCGGAGGTATTGAGCAAGCCCTACTTGCTGAAAGGTATGTTTTCAACGGCAAGCATGAATCCTAGCGATCGCTCAATCGCTTGTGAATTTTTATCTTTAATGGTAACGAGAATCCTCTCTATCATTTGATTGCTCGATGTGGGTTCGCATGCGAATTTGTTGTTTTTCTAATGTCAACAAGCAGCTGAACTATCGCTTGGCTGCTCACATAGGTCCCTAACTCGAATTTCAATAGTTAAAAAACGAATAAGTAGTGGATATTTATGTCCACTATTAAAAATATACAGTATCTTTGTTCCGAATTAAGTCATCTATGTTTTCCAAAGCCTGTGAATACGGTATCAAAGCATCTATTTTCATTGCGGAACAATCCCAACTGGATCGCAAGGTAAGCTTAAAAGAAGTGGCGGAAGCCATAGAATCTCCTGTAGCTTATACATCAAAAATTTTACAGCTCTTATCCCGCAATAAGATCATTAATTCGGACAAAGGCCCTACAGGTGGCTTTTCTATGGATAAGCGCGCACTGGAGAAAGTAAAACTGAGTACTATTGTATATGTGATCGATGGCGATGATCTTTATAAAGGCTGCGGTCTAGGCCTGAAAAAATGCAATGAAAAAATGCCTTGTCCAGTACACAATCAATTTATAAAGATTAGAGAGGATCTCAAAAAAATGTTGGAAACTACCTCCATAAACTCATTGGCAATCGGCTATGAGCAAGGTTTAACATTTTTAAAAAGATAAAAAAATTTAAAATAATAGTGGACATTATTATCCATTATGATTAATAAATATTATCAATGAACCTATTTAGCGAATCGGGAATTGTCATTACCGTGATACTGATCACCATACCTGTAATTGTAGCTTCAGCGATGGTCCTTATCAAGGCTTCAGCTGTATTGAATAATTATATGAAAAACAAAGAGCTGGAGAAGTTCAATGAATATATTAAGTCATTGAGCCCTGAGGAAATACATAAGTTAGAACTAAGAAAAAAAGAACTTGAATATTCGCTTAACAATCATGAATTAACTGGTCATCTCCTACCAGCAGATACCAAGGGATTAATCAATAATATCAGCGAAGTAGAAACCGTTCGATTTGTAGAGCAAAAGAAGAAAAGTCAGCCGCGACCATATATTGAACCAGCTCTGACAAAGCTTATTTTGTGGTATCTCGGCTGTGCAATTTTTTGGTTGCTTTTTGGCACTACTGTAGGAGAATATTTAGGCATCAAATTTATGGCTCCTGATGTGGATCATTTTAGCTGGTTGAGTTTTGGCAGGCTCAGACCAGTGCACACCAATGCCGTCTTTTGGGGATGGGCATCTTTAGCCATGATGGGTCTTGGTTATTATGTGGTTTCTAAAGTGAGTAATGTACCTATACACCGTATTTCGGTAGGTTATGCTTCCCTTGTATTGATTAATGCCTCAGTCCTTATAGGAAGTATTTGCCTTATGGCAGGTATCAATAATGGCGGTGGTGAATATCGCGAATATATATGGCCTGTAATGGCTTTATTCGGAATAGGAATTGTGCTATCCTTACAAAACTTTTTTAATACCATCGCCAAGCGAACAACTAAGGAAATATACGTTTCTAATTGGTACATCCTATCAGCCATGATGTACTTACTAGTCATCGCAATAGCAGCCTATTGGCCCAGCTGGCAAAATGGGTTAGGCGAAACTATTATTCAAGGGTATTATATGCATCAAGGAGTAGGGATGTGGTTTATGTTATTCAGTTTAGGATTAATGTATTATTTCCTGCCACAGCAACTCAACAAGCCTATCTATTCCTATAGTCTAGGGATTCTAGCATTTTGGGCGCAAATCCTTTTTTACACCCTAATAGGAACACATCATTTTATATTTAGTGCCATCCCTTGGTGGCTTCAAACAGTGGCCATTGTAGGAAGTGCAGGGATGATTATTCCAGTTGTAGCAGGGACAACAAATTTTTTATTAACCTTTAATGGTTCTTGGCATAAACTTTCTGGCAGCTATACACTGCCCTTTTACCTCATAGGAATCATATTCTATTTCACAGGATCTATGCAAGGTACTGCTGAAGCTTTTCGATTTACAAATCTGGTCTGGCACTTTACCGATTTTACTGTTGCGCATTCTCACCTAACGATGTACGGGATTATAAGTTTTATGCTTTGGGGTTTTATATACACCATAGTTCCAAGATTAACAGGCAAGGAGCCACCACAAATTACTGTAGGAGCACATTTTTGGTTGGCATTGATAGGGCTATTATTTTATACCATTCCATTGATGTATGGCGCTACACAGAGGGGACTGTTTTGGATGGAAGGAAAACCATTTATCGAGAGCGTGGAGTTAATGGCTCCTTACTGGTTATGGAGAGCTATAGGTGGCTCATTGATGTGGCTATCTCACATACTATTTGCATATAATTTTTATGTGATGATAAGACAAAAACAAGAAATTGTAATTCCCTCCTCACCTATTGAAATTGTAAGAGCTATAAGAGAATTGGAAGAACAAGCCATTAAAACCAAATAAAAAACAGCAATGGAATATTTTGATGATCATAAAAAACTATTTAGTACTGCCTTGGGCTTTTTCGTTGCCTTAACCATTGTGGTAGCCATATTACCAGCTATCAGCAATCAAAAAAACAATGCTCCACTGCCCAGCCAGGAACTCCTCAGCAAGGAGGCCATGCTAGGCAAGCGCGTATTCATCGCTAATGGGTGTGTGGCCTGCCATACCCAGCAAGTGCGAAATG
This sequence comes from uncultured Chitinophagales bacterium, assembly GCA_964480615.1. Taxonomy (GTDB): domain Bacteria; phylum Bacteroidota; class Bacteroidia; order Chitinophagales; family UBA2359; genus CAYZQX01. Next base: position 14,094 of record CAYZQX010000022.1, read on the forward strand.
TGGATATGGATAAGGTATGGGGTGAAAGACCTGGTATAGCGGCCGATTATGCAAGCATAGGGCGCACAGATTTTTGGAGAAATACAGCTACCCTTATGGGTACTGAAAGAACAGGTCCTGACTTGACTAACATAGGCATAAGACAGCCCAGCGAAGCCTGGAATCTCTTGCATCTTTACCAACCGAGAGCGGTTGTCCAACAGTCCATAATGCCCGCCTATCCATGGCTCTTTGAAATAAAAACAGAAGTCGAAAAAGGGGATGTTGAAGTAATGATTCCTGAAAAGTATAAGAACAGTATTGGTGGAAAAATTATCGCTAAGCAAGATGCGATTCACTTAGTTAAATACTTGCAAAGTTTAAAACAAACACCATTGCCCTTGGGGAAAGCACCCATGGCGTTTCTTTACGAGAAAGTAGAAAACATAGCAGTAGCTGAAAAAAGTGACTTAACACTACCTGATGGCGATGCCTTGTATATTAAAAATTGTTCTGCTTGTCACCAGCCCAATGGTGAAGGATTGAAAGGTGCTTTCCCTCCACTAAAAAACAGCCCTGTGGTACTTGGGGATGACCTCGAACTTTTTATCAATATCATCATGCTTGGATATGATGCAAGACCAGAATATGCTGTAATGAATGGGGTAGGCACCGACAATAAACTAAAGCCAGAGGAAGTTACTGCAATCATTAATCATGAGAAAACAAGCTGGGGAAATAATGCGCCAACTGTAACCCTTGAAGAAGTAAAAAAAATAATGGATTTTATTATGCTCACCGCTAATCAATAAAAAATTAAAATGGAAACAAACGAAATTTGGCTGGAATCCCTTATTACAAAAAATCCTCAAGAAGGTAGGGACTTAGCCATTAAAATGGCAAGAAAAAGTATTGCTGCTATACAAACAGATGCGAATATCCGCAAACAATTGAGAGCAAACTATGCAGAAGATACCGCTCAACTGATTAGTTCAGCACAAGTAATAGCATTAGAATTTCAAACAGTTGCTCAGGCAAATAATTTTTGGAGAAAATGAAAAAAAAGCTGAATTATATAACCGTTATAATGCTCCTGATCATCGCTAATGGTTATACCATAGCATGCCCCGTATGCGATCGGCAGCAACCAAAAATAACACGTGGATGGACCCATGGAGCTGGACCACAAAGCAATTGGGATTGGATCATAATAGCAGTAGTTGCTACGATCACTTTGATCACATTGTTGTATTCAATAAAATGCTTGATCAAGCCAGGCGAAAGGAATCCGAGCCATATTAAAAATTCAATATTTAGCAATTAATAATATGAAAGAAGAAAAAAGTAAAATAGTATTATTCATTGATGATGATGTACAGCCATTAGTGGAATTGCTAGCTCCTGTGCAATTCGAGTTGGACACTAGAAAGCTAACTGATGGCGAGCATACATTAAAACTTGTTAGCCAGTCACCTACAGGCCGAGAGGGAATCCGCAAAATAAACTTTGTTGTTCGCAATGGTCCAGCAATAGCCATAGAAGGAATAACAGAAAACGCAGTAGTAGATGGCACTGTGCCTTTAATGATCAATGCTTATGACAAAGGAGACTCTAAAAAATTCAACATAGAAGGCAGTGAAACACCTCAAAGTGTGCCTAATTGGTTATGGATAATATTAGTAGTTTTTTTGGGATGGGCAGCTTATTATCTCATCACTAATTTTAATTTATAACAGGATGAAAAGAGATATAACCTCAATGGATGATATAAAATGCCTTGTAGGAAATTTCTATGAGAAGGTCCGTGCTGATGATGAACTAAAAGATGTATTTGAAAATAGGATTCAAGACCGCTGGCCTGAACACCTTGAAAAAATAGTCCGCTTTTGGCAAACTGTTTTGCTAGATGAGCATACTTATTATGGAAGTCCATTTACTCCACATGCTAACTTGCCTATTGCTAAAAAACATTTCATTCAGTGGATCGCATTGTTTTGTGCGACAGTCGATGAACTTTTCAGTGGGGAAAAAGCAGATAGGGCTAAGTGGCAAGGCCAGCGAATGGCTGAGCTCTTTCAATATAAAATCGAATTCATTAACAACAATTCCTTAAAACCAATATTATGACAACCGTTAAAATGCCTATAGCACTTGTTGCTAGTTTTTTGTGGATAGGATTTGTATGTGCCATCAGTTTTTTGGAGTCCTGGATTAAATTCAAAGCCCCGGGAATTACACTGCCATTAGGTCTAGGAATCGGCAAGTTAGTCTTTGCAGCCTTGAACCGTGTGGAGTGGGTATTAGCTATTGCTATTATCGTTAATATGGCTATCGTTAAGCGCTCCCTATTTACTCTTGGAAATATTCTATTTTTCATTCCTCTAGTCATCCTTATTCTTCAAACATTTTGGCTGCTTCCAGTGCTAAGTGACAGGGCCGACTTGCATATCCAAGGACAATTAGTGCCCCCATCTAATATTCATTATTATTATGTGGGGATCGAATTTATTAAACTCATTGGTCTATTTATTTTTGGAATCTCCCTATTTAATAAATCAACAACTTGATTAGGGAGGGAATAGTTGAGGTTGTATAATTCAAGTATTACTGCCAGGCCAAAACAACTAGACATCATAGTGGATGATTGCAAGTCAATCTCATCCTAAACTATTGAAAGAATATTATTTACAGTCTTTGGTTCAATAGCGAAATTTTTTTCCAGCGCTATCTAGCCATAAAGAGTTTTTAAATGGGGGAATTAACAAATAAAATATTAAGATCATGAACATTCAAGAAAATCAAGTTATTGGAGAATTGGTAGCTAAAGACTACCGTACTGCATCAGTATTTAAAAAATATGGAATCGATTTTTGCTGTCAAGGCAATAGAACAATTGATGATGCCTGCAGGTCAAAAAATATTGATGGCAAGATCGTATTAACCGATTTGAATCAAGTTATGATAACCCAACCTGAAAAATCAGTGGACTACCAAAGCTGGCCCATTGATTCTCTTGCTAATTACATCGAAGAAAATCATCACAGCTATGTTGAATCTAAAACCCAAGAGATAAAACCTTATCTCGATAAAATTTGCAGGGTTCATGGTGAACGCCATCCGGAGCTATTTGAAATCAATGAACAGTTTAATTCTGCCGCAGGTGAATTGGCAACACACATGAAAAAAGAGGAACTAATACTTTTTCCTTACATCAGAAAAATGGCGAATGCCTACAAGGAAAATATAAAACCCAATATGCCTCCATTTGGCACTGTTCAGAATCCTGTGCAAATGATGATGGATGAACATACCACTGAAGGTGAACGTTTCAGAAAAATAGAGGCATTGAGCAATGGCTATACACCTCCTCAGGATGCATGCAATACCTATAATGTGACTTTTGCATTGCTCAAAGAATTTGAACAAGATTTACATCTCCACATACACCTAGAAAACAATATCTTATTTCCTAAGGCCATCGAAATGGAAAAACAATTGAATTAATGCCTATCCAACGCAACAAGTATTTACAGCCCTTAAGCCGTGACCATCATCACGGCTTATTACTATGCTGGAAAATAAAAACAGGATTAAAAAAACAAGTTGAGTCTTACCGTATTCATAACTATGTCACTTGGTTTTGGACCACTGAATTAAAGCCACATTTTAGGATCGAAGAATCACAGGTTTTTCCTATATTGGGAATCGACCACCAGCTTATTAAGACAGCACTGTTGCAGCATCGCAATTTAACAAACTTGTTTACAAATAAAGAGGACGTTCTGAACACCTTGTGTTTGATAAAAAGCGAATTGCAAGCTCATATTCGTTTTGAAGAAAGAATACTATTTAATGAGATTCAAAAAATAGCCACCACTGAACAGCTAAAAAATATAGAAATGCAACATCATAATCACAACTATATTGACAATATTTCGGATGCATTTTGGGAATAAGTATTTAATGTAATATACCTACATACAGTTTACTAATTAATGCCATTAATCACTAGCAATGATACAAGTACATACAATTTTAAGCACAAGTTATTACATAACAATTTATAGTTATGTATATAGATCATTATCCTAGCTAAAGATTATTTTACCATTATGAAGCAATAAATTGACTGAGCAAGCACTGATTTAACCTAATTCCTTTTTCATTAGGTGTATGGTGGATTTTATAAAGGCTTCTTTATCCTTTTTTATTGCTTTTAACTCCGCTTTTTTGTTTTTATCAATGGTATAATATTTATCGGCCCAAAATCCAATTTCGACAATTATTGGTAGCAGATCGATTCCCTTCTTTGTGAGTTTATACAACACTTTTACTTTGTTCTCAGGATGATCAAATTTTGTTATTATTCCATTTTCTTCTAACATTACTAGGCGTGCAGCCAATATATTGGTGGCGATTTTCTCTTCTGCTTTCAAAAAATCGCCATAGGTACATTCATGTAAATTTAATAAATCTCTAACAATTAGGAATGACCATTTGTCTCCAAATACATCAAGCGTGCAGCTAATTGGGCAATTTGATCTCTTTTTTAGGGCTTCCATAAAATATTTTTATTATTACTTGCATTTTGCAAGTATTTGAATTAGTTTTGCACTTGCATTTCGCAAGCAAATATAATGACAATCTCAAAAAAATAAGTGAATTAAAAAAATTAGCTGACCGAATTGCAATATACTGTTCAGCAGTTCATGCTTATAAGATTGAGGAAACCCTTACATTTGTCAAAAATGGAACTGAACTAACCACCTATCAAAAAGAATAAGATTTATGAAAGCATATATTATAGACAAATACAGCAAAGAGGATCAACTGAAATTGGTCAACTTACCTGATCCTATTGTGAAAGACCAAGATGTATTAATTGAAGTCCATGCAACCAGTCTAAATCAAATAGATAATAAAATAAAAGAGGGTGAATTTAAAATGTTACTGCCTTATAAATTTCCACTTATTCTAGGACATGATTTGGCAGGAAAAATTATTAAGATCGGGCCGAATGTTCGCAGTTTTAAAGTGGGAGATGAAGTATATGCCCGTCCTTCCGACCTTAACATAGGTGCCTTCGCAGAATACATTGCGGTGAATGAAAATGATGTGTCATTGAAACCCAATAACCTCAGCATGGAGGAAGCGGCCTCCATTCCATTAGTTGCATTAACCGCCTGGCAAGCTTTTTTTGATAAGGCAAATTTGCTAAAGGGTCAAAAAGTATTTATACAAGCAGGATCAGGTGGCGTAGGCACCATTGCCATACAATTAGCAAAAAACATTGGCGCATTTGTAGCTACCACTACAAGTAATGATAACATTGAAATGGTAAAAAGATTAGGTGCTGATGTAGTCATAGATTATAAAACCCAAGATTTTGAAAACATATTGAAAGCTTATGATTTAGTATTGAATAGCCAAGATGAAAAGACACTTATTAAGTCCTTGAACATATTAAAACCAGGTGGAAAATTAGTTTCTATTTCTGGACCTCCAGATGTTAGTTATGCAAAGGAATTTAAGCTGCCTTGGTTCTTAAAAATTGTCTTTTATTTTTTAAGCAATAAAGTGATGCGACTAGCTAAGAAACTAAATATTCAGTATTCATTCTTATTTATGAAGGCCGATGGCCAACAGCTCAAAAAAATTGCAACTCTAATAGAAGCTGAAAAAATTATCCCTGTAATTGATAGGGTATTTCCTTTTGTACAAACCAATGAAGCCTTAGCCTATCTTGCCAAAGGGAGAGCCAAGGGCAAAGTAGTTATTAAAGTGAAATAATCGCTGATGTAATAAGATCCCTTTAAAATAAAAATACAAATAGAATAAGCTGCTCAATAGTTCCAGGGGTTAATGTTCATTAATCCCTTATTTTTTGCGCCTTACCCTTATGGATCAGTACCAGTGAGAAGGTTATTTTTTTGATGCACATACTGAACCTCCAAAAATGATTTCAGTGCATAAGTAAATAGAATTTATGGATTAGAATATTATCAATAGCGCCTATTAGATTGTTGTTGAGTAATTATTGCAAATATTCTTCGATTATTCATACTATTTTCATCTCATTAGCATCCGATCAAAAAGATATCAACCTGGGCAACTCCAATTAGTTTGATTATGAATGTCTATAGCTTTGCATAAGTGATAATACTGGCTGAATGAAATGGCTGTATAGGGCAAGGGATAGTAGCGGATATCCTTTTTGTGGGCTTGCAATTTTTAGCTTACAGAGTAGGATAATTTTTAGGCTTGTGTCGCGCTTGTAAGTAGAGTGTGATTAAGCCCACAAAAAGATAGGAGCGTATAGCCCGACCCCTGCCTGCCACAAACCTGACTAGTATGGGTGGTATGAACAATGTGGGCAGGCAGGGGATGACCCCCCATAAATTCGAGATTCAAAAATAGGCTACACCATTCGCTCATCGAACAGCCTTTACGCTCCACTGTATAAATTATACATAAAAAAACCACTCCAACTTGCGCTAGGGTGGTTTAATGGCTTACCATAGGTAACACCAAGATATTTCAAAAAATAGGGCAATTGTAAGGCCAGAATCATTAGATGGCCACTACCGCACGGCGCTGGCTATAATCTAATATCCTATTGATACAATCCATGGAGGGTAATGCGCGGAAACTGTTGAAACCCCTCAAGGTCATACAGATTTCTCTGTAGCTCTCCTTAGTTTCCATATCAGTCGATATGGCGTGGGCCACAGCCCTGTTTTGAGTGGGGCTAAGCTCTTGATAATAATAGCGCAACAATGTCTTGTGTGTAAATTTTTTATTCATAGGCTGATTAAGGAATCAAATTTTTTGCTTTTTTTATTGGCCTGTGCAGGGCTTCGGGGATGATGGTGAAAAAAGGATACACCCGAAGCCGCTGCCAGATTTTTTTTGTTTTTGAACTTAATACAACACTAACGCCAGAGGTTTAATAAATATTTTATTTTGTTTTTAAATTTTTTTTTGATCATTAAACTATTGGACAATTATTGCTAAGCGAATGCTTAACCATTGCATATAGAACATTGATTATCAATTAGTTGCTAGTATCCATAAGCGATTAACCCTACCCTAATTGACGGACTGTGCCTACATCGCTTTGTACAGGGCATATATGGAATCACACCACATCGTTTTTTTATGGTGTAATCTGGTATGCATATTCCTTAATAAGAAAAAATGGCTTATCTTAGTGTTTTCAATAAAAAAAATCTTAACCCATGTCAGTACGCCGCCCATTTAATCTTCAGGCTTGGATTGATGAGAATCGCCATGAGCTAAAGCCGCCAGTAGGCAATCGAAATTTATACAAGGATGCAGGTGATTATATAGTTATGATTGTAGCTGGTCCTAATGCTCGCAAGGACTATCACTGGAACGAAACGGAAGAGCTTTTTTATCAGCTCGAAGGCGATATCAATGTTCGCATACAAGAAGATGGCAAGGCAGTGGATATTCCCATAAAGCAAGGTGAAATGTTCCTATTGCCAGCCCGCACGCCTCACAGCCCTATGCGAAGCCAAGGTAGTATAGGACTCGTAGTGGAGGTGAAGCGCGAAGAATGTGAAGATGGATTGCTGTGGTTCTGCGAGGAGTGTAATAACAAGCTATGGGAAACCTATTTTGTACTGGAGAACATCGAAAAGGATTTCTTGCCTCGTTTCCGACATTTTTATAATTCCGAGGAATTGCGCACCTGCAAGAATTGCAACCACGTAATGGAAGTTGACCAGCGATTTGTGGATTAGAAATTCAAAATAAATCATTTGGTAGTTAGCTAAGTGTTGTACGGCGCCTCTACTTATTTTGGCTATCAAAACAAGTAGTTTGGCAAGTACCGCTATAGGTATATAACAGCATAGGAACTAATTATTATAGGCAATAAAATTTGTATCGCATTGCTAGCGGTTATGGTTATCCTTAAATCGATCGCCTAAAAAAACACAGAGGTGAATCTTTTTCAATGTGG
>CAYZQX010000023.1:0-21791 GCA_964480615.1 uncultured Chitinophagales bacterium
TGTGGCCGCCATTGGGATATTAATTTCTCTGAGATTGGTGAGTTGAAGTTTTTTAGTTTTCACTGTATAGCTATTAGCAACTGCTACCCACACCAATCCCACTGGTTTATCAGCTGTAGCACCAGTAGGTCCTGCGATTCCCGTGGTAGCTATGGCATAATCAGTCTTACACATATTGCGAACATTGCTAACAAGCTCAACTACTGTTTCTTCACTCACAGCTCCAAATTTTTCAATGGTCTTAGAGGATACACCAATAATGTTGGTTTTAAACTCATTAGCGTATGCCACAAAACTTCCTATCAAATAATTAGAAGAACCTGGTATGGTAGTTAATTTATGTGCTATAATTCCACCAGTACAACTTTCTACTAAACTTAGGGTGAGCTTGTGTGTAGTCAGCAATTCTGCTATGTGTTTTTCTAGTTCAATATCGCCTTCAGCATACACATAAGGTTTTAATCTTGATTTTATTTGCTGGGCTATTAGATTGGCTTTGATGTGTTCATCTTTAGGGCCAGTGGCACTCAATCGAACTCTAACTTTACCTATAGCAGGCAGATAGGCAATTTTAAAATTAGGAGGGAGGGATTCTTGAATATCTTTAATATTGTTTTCCAATAAGGTTTCGGGAGCACCACAGGTCATGAATGTTTTGTGATAAATCCATTGGGTGGGAAACCGAGCTTTAATTTTATGAATTACTATGCGGCTCATCATATCCTGCATTTCATAAGGAACACCAGGCATACTAAATAGCAGCTTGCCATCCGCCTCGATCATTAAGGAAGCAGCAGTGCCCTTGGCATTGAGCAATACCTCTGCGCACTCAGGGACGGAGGCCATTCGCAATGCGGCCTCATCCACTGAACGATTTCGTTTTTCATAATAGGCCTTAAGATGTTGAATTATTTCTTCATTCTGGACTAGTTTAGAACAGAAATAGGTTGAGAGGGTGTGTACCGTAATGTCATCTTTGGTAGGGCCGAGGCCACCAGTGATAAGAACGACATTAGAACTGAGAAAGCTCTTTTTGAGCGCATTTTGAATTTCCTGGGCATCATCACCCACTACTAATATTTGCCCTATTTCATAGCCATTTTCATTTAAAAATTGACCAAGCCATGCCGCATTGGTATTGATAATTTGCCCTATCAATAGCTCATCACCGATATTTATTATACTAATTTTCATAGGGGATTAAACTTTAAATTACACATAATGTCCTACTTTTGCCAAAAAATAAAATGAAAATGAAAAAATCCCTGATTTTTTGTCTTACGCTCTTACTTACACTTAGCTCCTGTGATAGCGCAAAGGTAATGAAAACTGTTGATGATATGATTAATGCTGCAGGTGGTAAGCCAGTTACTGAGGCTGAAGTAGGGCAGGGACTTAGAGAAGCCTTGACATTGGGTATTAACAAGGGTGCTGATGTGGTTTCTAAAACAGATGGATACCTCAAAAATCCACAGATAAAAATTCCATGGCCACAAGATGTTAAAAAAGTTGAGGATAAGCTGAGAATGATCGGATTGGGAAATGAAGTGGATAAAGTTGTAACTACGATTAATAGAGCTGCTGAAGATGCTGCTCTGAAAGCTAAGCCTATATTTATAAGCGCGATAAAACAACTCACTTTTACCGATGTAATGAATATCCTCAAGGGTCAAGAAAATGCTGCTACAGAATTTCTCAAAAGAACAACTACTACTCAGTTGACTAAAGAGTTTAATCCAGTTATTAAGACATCACTCAATAAGGTCAATGCTACAAAATATTGGGATGATGTCATCAATAATTACAATAAAGTTCCATTGGTTCAAAAGGTAAATCCCGATTTAAGTGCCTATGTAACTCAAAAGGCTATTGATGGATTATTCATCATGATAGCTAAAGAAGAGTTGAAAATCAGAAAAGAACCCTTGGCGCGTGTGTCTGATCTATTAAAGAGAGTATTTAGCCTCCAGGATAAAAAATAAACCTATTTATTCCTTTTATAAAAAAGGAAATCATTTATTCTATCTATTTTAAAGACTTCCATTAGGGAGTCTTTTTTTTGTTTTGTGATAAAAAATATAATTTTGACTGTTGATATGAGAAAATTTGTAATTATATATCTTTCATTATTTATCGTTCTTTTGGCTTATGGACAGGATAAACAGATGCGTTTTGAACAGTTCGATATGCATGTATTTGATGGTTTTATCTCTTTGAATGACAGCGTAGATGTGCACTTTAAAATGATATTTAATGTTGCCGCTAATGAAATTAGAATTTCTAATGGTGATGAAATCATAAAAGCCACGCAAGTTGAGTTTCGCAATGACTCCTTATCCTTTTATATCCCACCTTATGAGAGCGCGGTAAGGCTAAAATTAGATCGCAAGATTAGTATTGGTAATTTTGAAGGGTATTGGAATAAATATCCTTCAAAAGGCGATGTCGTATTGCCATTTTATGCGGTCAATAGCTGGAGCATCCATTTTCCTCCGTATCTCGTCGATGAAATGCTTGGAAATAAGAAACCAACAATTGATCTCAATGGAAAATGGAAAATTGATTTTAAAGATAAGAATGGAAGCTCGTACACCGGAATCGGTATGCTAAAACAGGACGGCAATGACCTCAGCGGTACGATTAGAACTGAAACTGGAGATTATCGCTTTTTGTGGGGGCATGTTAGCGGCAATAGTTTTAATTTGAATTGTTTTGATGGGGCTCATTGTTTCCGTTATCAAGCAAGTGTGGAAACTGAAAAGATCGTAGAGGGATTATTTTATTCGGGAAAAAATGGCTTTGAAACATTTACAGGTGTTAGAAATGACCAAGCTGAACTGATGGATCCATATCTTATTACTAAAATAATAAATGACACATTAGCAGTTAACCCCATATTTAGAAATGCAAAAGGCTATGACATAGAACTCAATGATCCTCAATTTGACAACAAAGTAGTGGTGCTACAAATTATGGGAACTTGGTGTCCTAATTGTATGGATGAAAGCAAGTACTTAGCTGAATTGTATGATAAGTATCAACAAAATGGATTGGAAATTATAGGGCTTGCTTATGAAAGGGATGAGTATAGTAAAGCCATCACTAAGTTAGATCGTTATAAAAATGCACTGGGCATTAATTATCCATTATTTTATGCAGGAGCGGCCACCAAAGATGAAGCTAGTAAGGATTTTCCAATGCTAACACCTATACAAGCTTTTCCTACATTAATCGTTCTAGATCGCAATAAAAAAATTCAAAAAATTCATACTGGATTTAATGGTCCTGCAACTGATAGGTATGTCAATTTTAAATTGGGTTTTGATAGTTTGATAGAAAATCTATGCACTGGAAAACCTTAACGAATAATTAATAATTAATCACCTCCTTATAGAGAAAAATTTATATGAAAACCATTTTGATATTAGGTGCAGGTAAATCGTCATTTGCACTAATTGATTATTTACTCGCACAAGCTGTTTCTAATGGCTGGAGAGTTCGTGTGGGAGATATGGATGTAAACCTTGCTGCTAGTAAAATTAATAATCATCCATTAGGTGAAGCATTTTATTTTAATGTACATGATGAAAAGATAAGAAGGCAAGCTATAAGCAACTGTGATCTAGTAATCAGTCTCTTACCTGTTGTGTTACACACATTAGTTGCAGAGTCTTGTCTTACCTATTTTAAGCCATTAATAACAGCTTCCTACATCAGCCCTGAACAAGCCAATTTAGATGAAGCCTTTCGCCACAAGAAACTGCTTTTTATGGGGGAGATGGGTTTAGATCCTGGTATCGATCATATGAGTTTAATGAATCTAATCAGTGAGCTACAGAAGAAGGAAGTCAAGATTACGGCCATATATTCTCATTGTGGAGCGCTCGTACATCCTAGCTCTGATACTAATAAGTGGCATTACAAATTTTCCTGGGCGCCTATTAATGTTATCCTTGCTGGTCAAGGACTTTCACAGTATCGTTACAAAGGTAAAAATTGTTTTATCCCATACAATCGATTATTTACCGATGTTATAAAACGCAAGGTAAAGGGAATTGGAGATATTGAAATATATGCTAATAGAAACAGTATTCCCTATCACACTAAATACAATATAGAATCCGTACCTACTTTGCTAAGAGGAACGATTAGGTATAAGGGTTTCTGTGGCGGATGGAATAATTTAATAAAGCTGGGATTGACGGATCACACCATGCCAATAGACTGTGAAGGTCTTACTTATTTAGAGTGGACTAAGTCCTTCATTCCTGCTTCTGAAAGAACCAATGATGCGCATTCTGATGTGTGTAATTTTCTAGGAATTTCTCAGGATGGCAAAGCCATGAAGCAGCTAGAAGAAGCTGGTCTATTTAGTACAGATACCATAAAGCTACAACGCGGTACAAGCGCTGAAATATTATGTGAATTACTTAGTGCTAAATGGAAGCTTGATAAGGGAGATAAAGACATAGTCATCATGCTGCACGAAGTAGAGTATGAAAAGGATGGCAAAAAGTTTAGAACATCTTCCACATTGATTGAAAATGGATACAGCGAAGAGCGCACTGCCATAGGTAAAACTGTTGGTTTGCCCGCAGGAATCCTTGCTAAATTACTACTGACTGATAAACTCAATGAGTTATATGGTGTTCGTATCCCCACCATGCCTGAAGTTTACCAGCCTGTATTAGAAGAACTTCGCAATTATGGATTGGTATTCAAAGAGGAAACTATTGATCTTAACTAGCAGTACGCCACTTTGGAGGTTCATTAATTATGTTCGGTTAATTATTATTTCGTATATATTTTGACTTATCTGGTAGTTAATACTTGAATTTAGTTATTACCATATCGGTCTAATTCGGTTCATCGTACATATATTACAGATAGTCAATCTGGGAAATAGCCTGAAGTATTATCATGTTGGCTAGTAACTTTTCTGTAGTTGTATAATCTAATTGAAGCTATAAGTTCTTATTAAGAGCATATTCGATTTAATTAATGATATGGGCGATGCCTTCGGCCCGGGCTATACAGGGCTACGCTGTCGCTTCGGTACTGGGCTGGCAGGCTTTCTCCATTATTTTTTCACAGCAACTGAAAGCCTGCCAGCCCAGTACAAACCCTTCCTATCCCTATCGCAGCAGTGCCATTCAAGACTTATAACTCTGAAGCATATTCCTACCACTCATCCAAAGTCTTTTGTACAGCCTTTATCGACTCCTTATTTGACTCCTAATTGCCAATATTATAGTACTGTTTTAGTTGTTATTTGGATGATTTAGAAATAAATTTTCTTGCAAGCTATCAGGCATTGCATTGGTTTCAATATATTCATACTTAAGACCTCTTAGATTTTCTAATACTGTATATTTGAGTGGTTTTTGTAATAAGTAAATTGTATTGCTGATGCCGAAATTTAATAATGCTCCTCTACACATTGCACAGGGTTCATAAGTTGTTATCATCTTAAGATTCTTTCTATCTAATTCATTAAAATTATTAATGTTTAAGTTGGTTAATGCATCACTGATGGCGTTGATTTCAGCGTGACCACCAGCATTTTTATTCTTATTAATATCGTTACAGCCAGTACCTATGACCGTGTCGTTGTATTTTAGTATTGCACCTACAGGAACATCTTTAGAGCTATATGTTTCAAGCGCCAGTGAATTTAATATAATAAGTTCTTCAGCTGTAACTATATTTTTTTGGTTGATTTTTATTAAATGAAAATGAGTAAAGAGATAAATAATCAACATACATATAACGGCCATGAGAATACTCAATAACCCCAAAATGCCATTAGATAACTTGACCTTTTTATTCATCCCTGACTTTTAAATGAAGGGCTAATATACCACATTATTTATTATACTATTGGTCAGGTGATACCATTATTGAGAATGTGATTTTTTTGTTGGTGCATTTCCAAAATTCAGTAATACAGAACACTTTTACGATCATAGTCCACAAGGCTATGAGTATAATCAATTTTAACTAGCAATTGAAGACTATTATTAGTTACAGCTTTTTATTGCAATTATTACAAGGACAGCATCCATTTTATGTTTTCAGTTTCTGCATACCAGTTATAGTACAGAACCAGAATTACTTATTCTATGACTATTTTTTGTTCTAAGGACTTATTACCTTGCTTTATTTGGAGTACATATACACCTGGGTTATGGGAATCTAATTTTATTGTTTTTTTGTTTAAGCCATATAAATCCTCAATGTTCTCACTATAGATTTTTTGACCACTGAGTGTATATACATTAAGCTCACCTGCTCCATGCTCTGTGTGATCCATTTGTATGCTGAATTCCCCATTGCTTGGATTTGGGAAATATTGCAAGTCGTCCATATCTAATTGATCTTTTAATTTACTTATACCTACTTTATTCAATTCATCCTTAGAAGGATTTGTAATTGATATGCTCACTGAAACAATTTTAGGTTGACTATCACCTGATACATTTTCATTATTTGGCTGTCCATCTTCTAATCTTTCTTGGATTTTTATATGGATTTCTTTTTCTTCCTTCGGTAAATTTGAGGAAGGTGCTGTATTGCCTCTAGCACGCATTGCTTCACTGCTTTCAATAGTCTTACTTTCGGATTTTTCTATGAGATTATTTTTATGTGGTGGGTACAAGTCATCACTTTCTATTGACCCGTGACAATTGTTCATATTTGGTCGGCATTTGGTATTCGCCGATTTATCAGCTAAGGTAATAGATGTACTGTGCTTTTTTCCGTTATCAGCTCTATATTTTACTATGATTTGATCACCTGCTTTTTTAGTTTGTAGCAATTCGATCAGTTCTTCGTAGGTATTAATACGTTGGCCATCAACTGAAAGGATTCTATAGCCTGGATTTAGGTCTGATTGTGATGCGGGCGATTCACTAATTATATCATCAATGAGCAATCCATCATCATTGTAATTGTATTCTCTCACTTTAATACCCATATATACTGGGGCATTAGGTTCACAACATTTTTGATCATCATTAATTGGTTTACAGCAAGCATCCTTTTCACCAGTTTGAGGCCTACATTTTGAGCCTTTGAAATCATAAAATTTATGCATTTGCATAGGGTGATGTGGATGATCAAATCCTTGGATGTTTTCTGGATCCATTAAACCAAAATTTCTAATTTGTCTTTTTTGTAGGGTAGCAGAAATTTCCATTTTCTTTTGACCTCTTTGAACGATCACTTTCACTTGTTCTCCAATTTTTTTCTCCTTTACGGCAGCTAACAAATCTTCGTTCTTGAGGATCGTTACATTGTCAAGTTTTGTAATATAGTCACCTGGCAAAATGCCTGCTTTTGCGGCAGCACTTTCGGGATTCACCTCTTGAATATAAGCTCCAGAAACCGCTGTTTGGTCACCGAGTATTACGCCTAAGTATCCATGATCATCTTTGATGAATGGTTGTTGACCACCATTTGAGTCTAGGTTAAGTGGCATTGATTGATTAAAGAATTGTTGGAGTGCCAAGTTGGATCCTTCTCGAGGCTTCAATCTCGCCATTGTGGAATTGCTCACACCTTCGCGGAGAAAGGATATGTTGATTTGATCATTTACTTGCTTTGTACTTATTATGTTTTTTAATACCTCGAGGGTAGGAGTGGGTTCACCATCTATGGCCATAATAATATCTCCTATCTGTAAGCCTGCTATTTCAGCTGCTGAGCTTGGCACTATATCGGTTATGGTGATATTGCTGGCATCGCTATCTTGTTCGCTCATTATGCCTAAAAATGGCTTGTCATTAGCTTCACAACCATCCACCCATTCTAATTCTTTTGCATTAGGTCCTTGTATATATATTTTCTTTCTTATGCGCTGTCCTTCTTCACTTTGAGATTCTTCATCTTGACTAAAGTCTTCAAACAATTCCATATTGATATCGAGATTGCGTAACTCATCATCTAACCCCTCAAGCCCTAATTTTTGGAGCATCGACTCTATATCTATTTCATTTTCTAGGTCTATATTGAGGGTAGTATCCAGGTTTATGACTTCGTCACCTGTATTCTTATGAATCATTATCTTAACCTTGCCTTCGCTATGTGGTTCTACATTTTGACTATAATTCATAGGAGACCATAATGTTGCCAATAACAAGAGATAAACATAAAAATTTGAAATGCGAAACATAAAGAAATTATTTGCAGCAAATCTACGTTTACTAATAAGAAATTCCTTTTTATGGCATGGTTAAACTCTGTTAAAGGTATGGTTAAAATGTATTAACAGCTCTAAATTGTACCCCAATATTAATATGGTAAAAGATCGTTGGATACTTGTCGTACTTGCTATTCTCATTATGCTGTTGGTAGGCATACAGGTTTTTTGGATTCAAAAGTCAACCCAGCTGAATCGAGATCAGTTTGATAAAAGTGTTCAGTTTGCCCTTCAATCACTGAGCCGTAAGATGGAAACCCGCGAAGCCTATGGCTTTGTAGAGAAAAAAGTGAATGTAAATACGCGGTTGGCCTTGCCGGTGACTAGCAATGATAATTGGCCTGTTCTCGGTGCTATGGTTATGAATATCGATACCGAAAATGCTTCCGCTTATGATCTCAAATCCACTTATGGGGTATATGTTACTGAAGTCGTGCCTAGTAGCCCGGCTTTTTTCGCAGGGATCAAGGAAGGGGACGTCATCACAGAGATAGATGAGAAACCCGTGAACTCAGTAACGGAGATGAGAGCTCGCATGTCTCACTATCGAGCTGGGGATCAAATCAATATCACTTATGAAAGACCTTCGGGAAATTTCTCTAGGAACGATGAAATTGCACTTGCTGGTCAAAAAATCATGATGCCACTAGATACCATCAGAGTGAGCGTAGAATCTAATTTGCTTTCCGATCAGTTGCTACTCGGCGACAGTTGTACCTTCGAAGTTATTCTCGATTCTACCAAGTCAGCAAAAAAGATAATAGTCCATAATGGAAATGGCAAAAATGTCACCTATTATACAACCCTTTATAATCCCAATACTGAACCTGATTACCAAAGTACAGATGGTCTCAATGCCGATGATAAAGACAGTATCTATAGAATGATACAAGAGGCTATCCAAGACTCCTCTAAGAACATAAGTCTTGACCTTAATGGAGATATGGATCCCGATCACAAAGCCAATATCATTAATAAAGCCACTGATATTCAAAACCTCGACAGCACCATCCGATTTATTCAAAATGTGGTGGGCCGTATGACTTCCAGAAAAAAATTGGAAGATAAGATAGCCCTCTATAACATCGACAAGATGCTTACTGATGAATTGACATTGAGGGGGATGAGTTTACATCCGGAATGGGCCGTACTCAATCAAGAAAATGACATCTTACTGTGCAGCAAGGAATTTGGTAATCAGTACCGCAGTGACTCCTATCAAACCGAGTTGTTTCCTAATAATCCACTCGATGAGCCTGCTATAATTCAAGTCTATTTCCCTGAAAAAGAAAAATACCTCGTTAGACATAATATCTTATTGCCGCTATTCGCATTTTTTATCATTATTGGGATTTTGGCGATTTTTGTATTTACTTATAAGAACCTCATATTACAAACTAAAATATCCGACCTTAAAACTGATTTTATCAATAATATGACACCCGAGCTCAAAACCCCTGTGTCCACAATAAAACTAGCAGCCGAAATGTTACTCGATAAGCGACCAATTGATGAAGGGAAACGCAATCGCTATACCTATATCATACAAGAAGAAAATCAGCGATTGAGTACACAGATCGAAAAAGTACTACAAATAGCGCGTATCGAAAAAGGAGAACTTGAACTTCATAAGGAGAAATTAAATCTGCACGAAATACTTGAGGAAGCCATCACACACGTGCAACTCCATTTGGAATTAAAAAATGGAAATGTAGTTCGCGATTTAAAGCTAACCAATCCGTATGTATATGCTGACCCCGTACATCTCAAAAATGTATTTGTCAACCTAATGGATAATGCCATCAAATATACACCGCAAAACCCACTAATTAAGGTTAGTACTGCTGATGCGGGTGAAGAAATGATTGTACGTATTGCAGATAATGGAATTGGTATATCGAAAGAAGCTCAAAAGAAAATATTTGAAAAATTTTATCGTGTGCCTACGGGTAATCTCCATGATGTAAAAGGATTTGGGCTTGGACTGAGCTATGTAAAACTGATGATTGAAGCGCATGGCGGATCCATCAATGTGCAGAGCAAACCCAATGAGGGGAGCATCTTTGAAATCCAATTACCTGATTTTGAAATGGTTAAGGCCACAGGCTAATTGTTAAAATTTCATAAACTGCCTAGCTAAAATTAACCTTTTTAATACCACTGGGTCTATAAAATAACGAAGAACTGTTAAAATATATTCTCGCTTTAAGCGTTTATATTGAGTGGCCTATTAGGCCTATCACGGTTTTATTATGAATAATCAAAAAACCAAAACAAAATTATTTAATTATGATGATTCCAAATATTTTGTTAGTCGAAGATGATCCCAATCTAGGGTTTATCCTCAAGGAATATTTAGATCTGAAAGGCTATTCAGTTGATTTATGCAGCAATGGTGAGGAAGGTTGGACCCGTTTCAATGAAAATCAGTATGACGTGTGCTTGCTCGACGTGATGATGCCTAAGATGGATGGTTTTAGCCTCATAAGATTGATAAGGCAAAAAGATCAGAATGTGCCTGTTATCTTTATCACAGCACGTTCTATGAGTCAGGATAAAATCGAAGGATTTAAACTCGGTGCTGATGATTACCTCACTAAGCCTATTAGTATGGAGGAATTACAAGTGCGCATTGATGCCATATTGCGCAGGGTACAGCAGCAAGTAGGTCCTGGTGGTTCAGAACGCAAAGTAGTATATGATATTGGATTGTATCAATTCGATTATGACCAGCAAACATTGCGCCGTGGCACCAATATCCAAAAACTGACCTCTAAAGAATCTTCCCTCCTCAAGCTATTATTGGACTTTCAGGATACCATTCTCGCACGTGAATATGCACTCAAACTGATCTGGAAAGAAGATAATTATTTTACAGCGCGAAGTATGGATGTGTACATTACCAAGTTGCGCAAGTACTTGAATGAGGATCCCAATTTGGAAATAAAAAATATTCACGGAAAAGGTTATAGGCTCATTAAAAAGACGGAACCTATTGAAATTACTAATTAGACTTCGCACTATTTTTTAGTAATTATTGCGCATTGTCTTTAGGGCGGCTCGCTATACTCGTCGATGACTCCTCGCATAGCGACCAGGCTATACGAGGCTTCGTTGTCACTTCGGTCATCCGCTGCGCTCCTGACTACCCTCTACTATCCTTGCCGCAATGTCGGTAGTGACGTATTCTGTATGCGCAGCTCTTGGAGTTATTATTAGCCCTCATTAGCTTTGGCGCTTTTTTATTTGCGTATTTTTACTTTATCGCATAGCATATTAACCATAGGATTGATAGGTTGCTCATTGGTCTTTTTAGGTAATTTTGGTATTTATATGCCATAACAAGTTGACTATGACTAATTATGATTTACTTGTTATATAGCCTTATTAGCTCCTTGCATTATGTGAAAAAATAATATTGAGTAACTAGCAGTTAATTTGTCGATGGCAAGCCATTTATTTCAATAGCATAAAGTCTGACAATGAGTTTCCCTGAGTGACAATTCCTAGCTCCAATCTGTTATGTGTAGTGTATAGCGTCCAAAAATTCAATTACAAAAGAACTAAGTCATAAGAACAAATTAACAATTATTTCAGCTAAGGCCATGTATTCATTTGCTGGTCTATTATTTTATTATACGTAGGTTATGGCTTTCCAAGAAAAAATAGATTGAAAATTATAATCTAAGATTAATACAAATATCTTAACGAATTTTAATAAATTAATATAATCAAAGACTAATTAAAATAGACCTAAATTTGCCGACTAAAATTAGTTTTTCTTGTTCAATTTTTGGTCATACCTATTTCTGGCATTGTTCAGCATATCTTTTCTAATAGAGAGTTATGTGCATGTCCTTTATGATATGGCACAAGTGGAACTCACGGATATAGATACTGGTAGTTCATCCGATGAAGCGGATGATATGGAAGAAGAAAATACTAGTGAAACTGAGAAGGAAGGCAAAGAAAAAAAGAGTGAGAGAGTTGAGAAAGAATCACTCCGAAATAATTACCAGACTTATCAAATTGTACTTCGATTACTAGAAAGCCTTACACATAATTCCTATATTGCAGGTGTAAATAAGCACCTATTGCCTAGGATACCGAGTACACCGCCTCCTGAATTTATTAGTTTAGCATAATCTTATGCACAGCTACTCACTATTGCTTGTGAGTGACAATTAGTTCCTAGTTGCCCCTGTCCCATCATTAAAATTGGCGTGTGGTAACATTTTAATTTTCATATTTATTTTCACAAAGTTCGTCCGTTTAATACAGTAAAAGGTATGCGGAGCATAGGATTACATTGGGCTTGCGATTTTTCTTAAGATCTATAAGAATGCTTAATTGCCTGTAGATCTTCGATGGAAATGGTCTCTCTTATACGCCAACCGATACCATGATCTTTTGCGTCTTGCAAAGATATGCAAGGAATTCGCCTAAGAATTTTGTACCATAATAGATATTTTCTTCCCTCTTGTTTTTATAAAAAAAAAGTAATTATACAATGAATAATAATAATCAAATTTTCAAATATCTTAAAAATGATCTTCCTTCGGGATTAGTCGTATTTTTAGTTGCCTTGCCATTGTGCTTAGGAATTTCCTTAGCCTCAGGTGCACCATTTTTTAGTGGTCTTATAGCAGGTATTATAGGTGGTATTGTGGTTGGTACGATAAGCTCCTCTAAACTCAGTGTGAGTGGCCCGGCAGCGGGATTGGCGGCATTGGTACTTGCTGCTATTCACAATATAGGCGACTATAGATTGTTCTTGTGTGCTGTAGTTATCGCAGGCATATTGCAGTTAGTAATGGCTGTCCTAAGATTAGGCGGACTTGCTAATTATATCCCATCCTCTGTGGTAAAAGGAATGCTTACCAGTATAGGTATATTGATCATTGCAAAACAAATACCACATGCATTTGGATTTGATCATACTGCACCCAATGGGTTTGGGAGTTCGTTAGATGCAGATCATACTTTTGGCTATTATTTATCGCATTTCAATTTCGGGGTTACAATCATTACATTGCTTTCTATAGCCATTATAGTACTATGGGATCGCCCATTTATTAAGCAAAGAGTAAAGTTTATACCTGGCGCATTGGTGGCTGTACTTGCTGCAATAGGCCTTAATGAATTATGGCGATTCACGGGTAGTGGCTTAGCAATACCAGATCAGTTCTTAGTACAGGTTAAGGTTGCGAATACTTTTCAAGAGTTTTTAGGATTTTTTACATTGCCGAATGTTAGTGGTTTTACTAATTCTACGGTAATAGTAACTGGTGTGATGATTGCAATAATAGCATCTCTTGAAACACTTTTATGCATAGAAGCAGTTGATAATATAGATCCCGAACGAAATGTAACGAATACGAATCGCGAACTGATAGCTCAAGGTATAGGTAATATATCATCGGGATTAATAGGCGGATTGCCTATTACGAGTGTAATTGTGCGCAGTAGTGCCAATATTAATGCTGGAGCGAAAACTAAGATGGCCGCAATTTTTCATGGGTTCTTGCTCTTGGTTTCTTTGGTTTTTATTCCTGGATTGCTCAATCATATTCCTTTAGGTGCATTAGCAGCGATCTTATTACTTACGGGTTATAAACTATCCAAGCCATCCTCCTTTGTTGAAATGGTGGGAAAAGGAAAGTACCAGTATATCCCATTTTTTGTTACTGTAGCGATTATTTTAGCGCTCGACTTATTTGGTATAGTAAAAGATCTTAAAGGGGAGGGATTACTAATTGGAGTAATCGCTGGTTTATTTACTGCATTCATTGGTATTCTTCATGGCAACTTAAAAAATTCATATTATTTCCACAAGGAAAATCACCACGATGGGGATGCGATTAAGATCACGCTTTCAGAGGAAGTTTCTTTTCTCAATAAGGCAGCAATTCGCGAGACCTTAGACGCATTGCCTAACAATTCAAATGTAATCATTGATGCTTCTCGTACACATTATATTGACCACGACGTTATTGAGTTAATTAAAGAGTTTAGAGATATCAAAGCGGGTGTTAAGCATATCAATTGTAAGCTTTTAAATTTTAAAGAAGCTTATAATGTGGAAAATGATTTGAATGTTCAATCGGTGCATTGATAAGTATATTCTTATTGTTGTTATGAAAAAGGTTGATGTTGTATCAATTTTCAATGGATAGTTACAAAATTAGTAAAGTCCTTTATGATTAATGCTTAAGCTTCTGGTGTGCTCACCTATTTATAGTTAAGCTAGCAATGATTAAAGAATATTGTCCTATCATAGATAAGGGCTTAATCTTAATTTTTTATTTGGTGGAACTGGTTATAGAGTGGCTGATACGGAAGATGTATTGAATATTATTCAGCGTGTGATTCGATTGAGCTATGATTGTATTATGCATCAGCGATAGGAATAGTGGCCTGTAAGGCCAGCCCGCAAGGGCCGCAGCGAAGCGGAGCTATGGATAGCGCGACCACCTGAATACCCTCTTTATTCGATTAAAGAGGGTATTCAGGTGGGGATGCCCAAGTATTCGTTATTCATTGAATAAGGGTTATGGAGCAAAGTGTAAAATTAAGATTATTAGCCGGTGGCTAACTGTAAGGTAAATCCAAATGTAGATCCTTTAGTCAGCTTGCTTCGGCAATGGATGTGCTGGTTATGAGCTTCCACTATGTGCTTGCAAATAGCTAATCCTAGGCCATTTCCACCTGTAGCCCTTGTCCTAGCCTTATCAGTTCTATAAAATCGCTCAAAAAGCCTACTTATATGCTCCTTGTCGATTCCTATGCCATCATCTGTAATTTCGATAAGCAGCTCCTTGTACATGGTGTAAAAACCCACGCGTACTTGTCCATTAGGGTGGTTGTATTTTATAGCATTGTGTATGAGGTTAATCAATACTTTTCTGATTTTTTCGCGGTCCGCATGTACCATAAATTTTTTGTCACAGCCTTCCTTAATGGATAACTTGATATTTTGTTTTTGTGCCATGACTTCCATGATTTCAAAGACCTCATGTACCAATACATTGATATTGAAAACTTGCCATTTTATCACCATTTGTCCTTCTTCGATGGCGTGTATATCGAATAAGTCATCAACGATATTCGCAAGTCGTTCAGCATTGCGATCGGCTTTCATTAGAAATTCCTTAGCCGTATCCAAGTCATTAAAATTATCATCGAGTATGGTACTGATGTAAGACTGTATGGCGAATATGGGCGTCTTCAGTTCGTGTGAAACATCGCCAATAAATTCCTTCCGGTAGTTTTCTAGTAATTTTAATTTTTCGATTTCTTTTTCTTTTTGATCAGCCCAGTTTTTTACATCTAATTGTATTTGATGAAAAATAGGTTTGTTGGAGTTAAATTCTTTATTGCCTATCTTGCTATCTTGTATGTTTTTATATATTATTTTAACATTGCGAAAAATATAGTATTCTAAGATGTAACGGAGTATCCAATAGACTAATATAATTATAATGATACCACTGCATACGATGTATATAAGATTGTCCTTGATGCCGTATATATAGCTTGTAATTAATAAGCTGATGATGACGATAAGACCTATAAGTGTGGCGGTCATCCATATCACTTTAGCAGGACTAGGATTCTTATCTTTAAGGATTGTCATTTGCAAATTTATAACCTATTCCTTTAATGGTCTTTATCTTATCATCACCTATTTTTTCTCTTATCTTTCGTATATGCACATCTATGGTTCGATCCCCTACGATGATATCGGAACCCCAAACGGTATGCAAAATTTCTTGGCGGGTAAATACTTTATCGGGTTTAGTAAGCAGTAAGAATAGCAGCTCAAATTCCTTGCGAGGGAGGTAAAATGTATCATCGCCTTTGGTAATGCTATAGGTTTCTTTGCTGAGTAGAATGTCTTCGTATCGGATAATGGATTGGATATTGTTATCTTGCTTACGTCTGAGTAGCCCTTTGATACGGCTAATTAATACTTGTGGTTTTATGGGTTTAGCGATGTAGTCATCCGCACCGATCTCAAAGCCTGCTATTTGTTGATATTCCTCATTGCGTGCAGTAAGAAAGGCGATGAGTGTATTGTCCAATTCCTTATTTTTTCTCAACTTTTTACAGACCTCGATACCATCTAAATCAGGTAACATAATATCGAGGAGTATGAGATCAGGAATTATTTCGATGGCCATATCGATGGCATCTAATCCATTCATCGCACAAGAAACCTGGTATAATTCTTTTTTTAGATTATAACTTATAATCTCTACGATATCAGGATCGTCTTCTACGATAAGGATTTTATTAGCCATATTGGGGATCAAAATATTGATGGACAAAACTAATCTTTCAGGGGCATTATTGCTAGCTCCGCATATTATCTTTTTGTTAAGGCCAAGGCCAGTACCTGATCAATAGAGCTCACATAATGCATTTTAATACCTTTGAGATAGGTTTCTTTAATCTCAGAAACATCCTTTTTGTTTTTTTCACTGAGGATTATTTCTTTGATGCCATATCTTTTAGCTGCGAGTATTTTTTCTTTTATACCACCTACTGGTAGCACTTTACCACGCAATGTGATTTCACCCGTCATTGCTACATGGGGTTTCACTTTTTGCCCTGTAATGCTTGAGTAGAGGGATGTTAGTAAGGTGATACCTGCTGATGGGCCATCTTTAGGGATTCCACCTTCTGGTACGTGTATATGAAAATTGTTTTGTTCAAAATACGCTGGATCTATTTTCCAATCGGCGGTGTGTGATCGTATATAACTTAAGGCAGTGGTTGCGCTTTCCTTCATCACATCACCAAGGCTTCCAGTAAGTGTTAACCCACCTTTTCCCTTGCTAGTGTTGCTTTCGATAAATAACACATCGCCACCTACGCTTGTCCAAGCAAGGCCTACCGCAATGCCTGGAGGGTTCTGGGTTTCAAATATATCGCCTTCAAATTTAGGGCTCCCCATAAACTCGAGGATATTTTGATTGGTAATGGTAACGCTAAAACTGGCATCTACAGCCACTTTTTTAGCGATCTTACGCATGAGTTGGGCAATGGTTCTATCGAGATTTCTCACACCAGATTCACGTGTGTAAGTGGTGATAAGATAGTCGAGGCCCCTATTATTAATCTTTACATTTTTAGGACTAAGACCGTGATTCTCTATTTGTTTTGGAATTAAAAAGGACTTAGCAATTTCAGCTTTTTCCTCAACTGAGTAACCTGTCATCTCTATAATCTCCATGCGATCGAGTAAAGCAGGTTGTATGCTGCTCAGTGAATTAGCGGTGGCGATGAACATTACCTTGCTCAGGTCGTATTCAAGTTCTAAATAATTATCATAGAAGCTGCTGTTCTGTTCAGGGTCAAGCACCTCTAATAATGCGGAAGAGGGATCGCCACGGAAATCTTTGCCGAGTTTATCAATTTCATCAAGTATAAAAACAGGGTTTGAGGATTTAGCTTTTTTAATGTTTTGGATAATTCTACCAGGCATGGCTCCAATATAAGTTTTCCTATGACCACGTATTTCGGATTCATCGTGAAGACCACCTAATGACATTCTAATATACTGACGGCCTAATGCACTTGCGATGCTTTTGCCGAGTGATGTTTTACCTACACCTGGAGGTCCCACAAGGCACAATATTGGCGATTTTAGATCACCTTTTAGTTTGAGCACTGCCAAGTATTCCAGTATGCGCTCCTTTACGAGCTCAAGACCAAAATGATCCCTATTGAGTACTTTCTCTGCATTTGCAATATCGAAATTATCCTCTGTGTATTCATCCCAAGGCAGATCAAGCAGCATTTCGATGTATGTGATAGATACATTGTAGTCAGCCATCGATGGATTGGTACGGCGCAGCTTATTGATCTCTCTTTTAAAAACTTCTGATGCGGCTTTCGAGAATTTTTTGGTTTCTGCTCTTTGTTCTAATCTTTCGATATCCATCTCAGGCGTATCTTGCCCTAGTTCTTCTTGTATGCCTTTGATCTGCTGGTGGAGGAAATAGTCGCGCTGTTGCTTATCAAGATCCGTTCTAACCTTGTGTTGGATCTTGCTCTTTAATTCAAGTAGCTGTACTTCATGGCTCATTAACTTAAGCACCGAAAAGATGCGCTGCTCGATTTTATCTTCCTCTAGTATTGCCTGTTTTTGTGCATTCTCGATATTGAGATTAGAAGTAATGAGGTGCAATAGAAAAATTGGATCTTCTATGTTTTTGATAAAGACATTTGCATCCGAAGGCAGGTTAGGGGATAGCTGGATGATTTGATTAGCATGTTCCTTAACATAGTTTACTGCGACATCAAAACTGGCGTTGTCCTCCATAGGGATATCTATTAAAGGTTCTATTTTGGCCTTTAACATGGTGGCATTGCTCAAATCTTTTTTGATTACAAATCTTTTTACACCTTGTAGAATAGCAGTAGTATTACCATCGGGTAGCTTTAGGATCTTAACTACTCTAGCAACGGTGCCTTTTTTATATAAGGTCTTAATGGTAGGATCTTCTTCGCTCTCGTTATTTTGAGCGATTACGCCTAATAATTTACCATTCTCATTGGCCTCTTTCAGGGCTTTGATTGATTTTTCACGACCTACTGAGATGGGTATCACCACCCCTGGAAATAGTACTGTGTTTTTTAATGGCAATATGGGTAGTATTTCGGGGATCGCAATGTTTTGATTGGCATTGCCTTCCTCAAGCGGTATCATAGGGAAAAAATCTAATTCGTCTTCGATCATAATATTTTATAATTTCTACTCCTCCATTTATTTTTCTGACAAGTAGGCAGAAAAATATTTTTTATTGAGCTTATTGTATCTGTCAATTATTATACCATTCGTTCCGCAGATTTTTAAATCGTTCTTGATTGTGCTTTTTTAAGGTATTTGGGCATTTTTGTGGTCATAAATGATTTATAGGAATGACAAAATTGATTAAGGTATGCCATTATGTCACAAAATTATAATCGCTTATTTATCGTTTTTTACAACTTGATTAATTGTTGCTATCATTAGAAATTAAATGTTCGTCAAAGACTACTTCATAACTTAAAATTATGGCGATGCCTTGCAGGCCCAGGCTCTACGCTATACTCCTCGCTACTTGCTGAATAGTTTATTTTCAATGGCAAGCCAAAACCTGCGCATAGCTTGGTTTCTCGCTGTGGGGTAATTCTTGCGAATTTATTTTTACCATAGGTAGCAAGTATCTGCGCTTGCGCTTGATATGCTTCGATCCTTATCGCAAATACAACTTGAAGTAGCGCTATAAAAGAGATGACATTCCATATTTATAATGCAAGTTTTTTTTGCTAAAAATCAGAAATTATTGTGCATTTCCTTGGCACTTGCAAATTCCATAATCGTTTAGTATAAAAGATATTGCAGTTATTGAGCAAGCACTTTATAGTCTTAATCAATGAAAGGGGTTAATTTATGTTCAGATCCATTGCACTTATAATTGCTAGAATCCTGTATGTTAAACAATCTTGTTCTTTTTGAGTAAGCCGATTGTTGATAAGCAAATTTATAAAGGATATAGCGGATATTTTTTTCAGATTTTAACAGTCAAAAAATTTTGAGTCTAAGTGAATGGTGAACTAAATTTATTTGAAAGAAACCTATCCAACAAAATACATAATTGAATATTATACTTGTTGATTAAGCAGTAGATTCTTGATCATTTTAATAAGCATTAGCCAGTATTCGCAATATTATAATTTTCTGTAGTTATAACTATGTTTTCCTGTGCAATAAATGGAAATTATAACTTATTCACTTTTGGTTTTTACAGCCATTTTTAATATATTCCAATAGCCGAGTTCAATTAAACCTTTCTCATAATACCCTTTTGACTTTAACATTTTGTGAAGTGCTGGATAAGCATAAGGTGGTGCTGCCATAAGGAGGTGATGTTCGGCGTGGTAATTTACATAATGCGGAGCAAAAAGCATGCGTTCCAACCAGTTAGCATAGATGGTTCTGGTATTGAGATGTGGATCATTGCGATCGGGCACACAGCTATGCTCAGCGATGCTCCTAACCCTCAGCGACCAGTTGTAAGTAGTCAATAAGGAACCTAACCATAATAGGTAATACCAAGGACTAAAAACAAAGCTTAAAGTTCCAAAAAGAATTAATTGTGCTGCTATGGGACCTGCTAAATTTTTAATGGAATCTAAGATAAAATCAGACCAAGACTTATCAGCGTTTTTAAGCTTCGTAATTTTACCACCCAATTCAAATTTTATAATACCTATGTGCATGCCTAACACTGCTAGCTGGCCCTTAATTCCTGTCACACCCATTAGGTCTCTAACCATTTTTCTTAGCATACTCCATAAAGTAGTTGGATAACCTTTGGTAAGCGATAGGTCAGGATCATTATCTGTGCCTGTATATATGTGGTGTTCTAAGTGGTAAGGGCGATAGCGTTTCATATCCAACATTATGGGATAAGCTCCAAACCATTGCCCAAAAAAATCATTGTATGCTGAAGATTTGAACAATGACTTGTGGGAAGTGTCGTGCATTATTATGGCACAGGCCAGTTGTTTTCCGCCTAAGATTAACATGGCGATGATAACTGCTAAGGGATTATTAAAGTACCATACAATAACAAAAGCTATAGCGATCCAAAACCAAGTATGAATGACTTCATACAATCCCCTGAGATCCGATTTTTTCAAAAGCCTGTGTAATTCCTCCTTTGTGAGGAGGGTTCTTACAGTTTGGTTATACCATTGCAAATGGTTATACATATTATTATTATCGGTCATGTTAACTTGTGCAAAGAACAAAATTAGTCTAAAAGTGGGACTCTGAAAAAATGAGTTTACTAAGCTGCATTGCAAGTATTGATTTGCAATAACTGAGATGAGTAATCGTATAAAAGCTATTAAAGCATATTATTTATAATCCATTTTTTATTGCAATAAGCGATCTACCAAGTTCTATTAATGGAATAGTAAATTAAGGAGTACGGAATAGGGAAAATTTACATCCAATTTTTTTTAAGCCTTTTATCTTTATTTTAGATTACTAAGAGGAAAATCCTTTTGGTTTTGATTTACGAATACAATTGAACTAGTCTAATATTATAGTTCCTATTTTTTTATGCTTTGATGGCTTTATATGGATACTAAATGCAGAGATTTATAACAAAGTATTTTTATAATGATTTTTGTTAATAGGATGTATAGGTATTAAAGTTTATTATTTTGTATTGTACTAGTCTGATAGGTTAGTCCATGCTTGATCATAAACGATGTATTTGTGATAGAGAAGTCCCCCCAAAAACTATACAGTTTTTCTCCACATAGTGGGACAGTAAGTAGCTATTTTGGTGCGCTATACTTAGGGCTTGCTTAATAACTCTGTAATCTTTTATTGTTATTGGTTTTAGATATTATTAGTACAATGGATATTTGCACAATTTTATGGGTTAACGTAAAAAAGCTTGCATCATATATATGCAATGTGATCTCTTATATAGTGCTACTTCAAGTTGTATTCGCGATAGGGATAGAAAGGGTTTGTACTGGGCTGGCAGGTTCGGATTGCTAGTGGATAAGGTAATGTCTT